>JANXZP010000097.1 GCA_025355485.1 Pseudomonadota bacterium | reverse complement strand
CCCTAATCTATCCCCAGATCACCACTTCCGTCGCTTCACAATCGACATGTCCGCATGTGTCGGGTCGGTCGATGGCGAGAAAGCTTCATCGATGCGCCTATGACGCCATGGCGAGCGGCATGCTTTCGTGTTGCGAGGATTCGCGAGCGTTCAGCAGAGCCAGCACGGCATGCGCAACGTTCGCCGACGACGCCGGGTTCTGGCCAGTCACCAGGTTGCCGTCGGTAATCGCGTACGGCTTCCAGTCGTCTTTCTTCGAGTACTCGCCGTTGTTCTGCGTGAGCATGTCCTCGACCAGGAACGGCACCACGTCGGCCAGGCCAACCGCGGCTTCTTCGGTGTTGCTGAAACCGGTGACCTTGAGGCCACGCACCAACGGCAATCCGAACGGGCCGCGCACATGCTGAAGCACGGCGGGTGCGTGGCACACAGCGCCGATCGGCTTGTCGGCTGCGTAGGTTTTCTCGATCAAGTGGATCGAATCGCGATCTTCCGCAAGATCCCATAGCACGCCGTGGCCGCCCGTGTAGAACACGGCGTCGAACTCTTCTTCGACCACGTCCGATAACCTGCACGTGTTGGCAAGCATGGCGGTCGCTGTGGAATCGGCGCGGAAGCGTGCGGTTGCCGACGTCTGCGCGTCGGGCGCATCGCTGCCGGGGTCGATCGGAGGTTGACCACCCTTCGGCGATGCCAGGACGATCTGCGCGCCGGCGTCCTTGAACACGTAGTAGGGCGTGGCGAATTCATCCAGCCAGAAGCCGGTCTTCTTGCCGGTGTCGCCGAGTTGGTCGTGCGAAGTCATTACCATCAGGATTTTCATCGTCGATTCCATTTCATGAGGGACAAAAAAAGAAGGGCCCTCGCGGGCCCTTCGTCGACCTGCAATCAGTAGTTGCTGCTGTAGCCGCCACTGTCGTCCTGCGGCTTGATTTCGACCATCACGCGGATGGTGCTGCCCGGGTCGTAACGGGTGACTGTTTCGTAAGTCTGGCCAGCGTAGGTGTAGGTCACGTTGTAGGCGTTGCCGTAGCGGTTGTCGCCGCCGTCGGCGAGGGTGACCGTGCGGCAGCGACGGACGACGCCACTGGTGTCATCGCGGTACTGGTAATCGTCGTTGCCCGCATGGGCGCCGATGGCGCCACCGATCACGGCACCGGCGATCGTAGCGGCCTTGCGACCATCGCCTTTACCGACGGTATTGCCCAAGGCGCCGCCGACTAACGCGCCGAGGACCAGGCCGCTGGTGTTGGTGCGGCCATCGCCACGGTAGAGGCGACCATTGCTGTCGCGGTAATAACCGTCGTCGTAGGCGCTGGTCTGTTCGTTCCAGCACTGCTGGCGTTCGTAGGTGGACGGGTATTGCGAGGACGTGTACTGCGATGACCCGTAGTAGCCACCGTTGTCGGTGACAACGGTGACAGTGCGGCAGCGACGAATCACGCCGCTGGTGTCATCGCGGTACTGATAGTCGTTGTTGTCATTGCCAGCATGGGCACCGATGGCACCGCCGATCACGGCGCCGGCGATGGTCGCAGCCTTGCGGCCGTCGCCCTTGCCGACCTGGTTGCCCAGGGCGCCACCGACCAGTGCGCCGATGACCAGACCGCCGGTGTTGGTGTGGCCATCGCCACGGTAGAGACGACCGTCGTTGTCGCGGTAGTAACCGTCGTCATAGGCATTGGTCTGTTCGTTCCAGCATTGTTCGCGCTGGTAGGAAGACGGAGCCTGATAGGTCGATCCGTATTGGTTGCCAACGCGTTCGACGTGTACGACCTGCGCAGTGTCGCTGCGCGGACTGCCCGAATCGTAGTAGCCACCGTTGTAATTCTGGGCGAGCGCGGCATTGCTGCCGGCAGTCGCGGAAATGGCCAGGGCCAGAAGACTGATTGAGATCCTTTCCATGGGTAACACTCCAGACGCCTGATGGCGCGTAATTCAACGTACGCGACCACAGCGGCATATAACCTTAATCCGGTCGATTCGGTGAATGCCGTTTATCGCACCTACAGTATCGAAGCATCGCCGCTGATTGCTGAGCCTGCTTCGGTGCCTTCGCCAGGCCGGTACGCCTTCATCCATGCCTGGAACTCCGACGACGGCATCGCTTTGGCGAAGAGATAACCTTGCGCGATGTCGCAGCCGCCGGATTTGAGCTTGTGCAGCGTCGCCGGGTCCTCGACGCCTTCGGCGACGACGGCGAGCCCGAATCGGTGCGCGAGTTCGATGATCAACGACGTGATGTCGGCGCTGGCGGTGTCGGTCAGCAGGCCGGCGACGAAGGACTGGTCGATCTTGAGTTCATCGGCCGGGATGTTCTTGAAATAGGCCAGGCAGGAATACCCCGTGCCGAAATCGTCGATCGAAATCCTGACGCCCAGCTTGCGGATGCAGGTGAGTTTGTCCAATGCGCTCTCACGATCCATTAGCGAACGCTCGGTGATTTCCAACATCAGCCGGATGTCGTCCTTGCCCCACAGGTGCAGCGCGTTCTCCACCAGTTCCGGCAGGTCGCGCTGGCTGACGAGCTCACTGGGCAGGTTGACGGCGACCGACAACGGACCCCATGGGTGCTGCCATTCTGCGGTCTGGCGCAGGACGGTGTTCATCGCCCACAGCGTCAGCTGCTTGATCTGTCCCGTGCGTTCGGCGAGCGGGATGAAGACGCTGGCTGGAACGAGGCCGCGCGATGGGCTGTTCCAGCGCATCAGCGCCTCGGCGCCGATCAGGTGCAGGTCGGAAATGCGGATCTGCGGCTGGTAGTGCATCCGCATCTCGCCGCGATCGATCGCGCCGGCCATTTCCACTTCGAGATCCCACAGATCCGACAGATCCTGCGTTTGCGGCGAATCGGCGGAGAACAGGTAGCGCCGGCCTTCCATCCTTGCCGCTGCCAGCGCCAGTTCCGCCTTGCGCAGGAGGAACTCGGGGTGGGTAGCGTGCGCCGGGCAGACTGCCGCTCCGGCGGTGACGAACAGGGTCAGCCGGATGTCGTCCGATTCGATCGGCACCTCGAGCAGGCGGAAGAGTTTCTGCACCGCCAGTTCGGCGTGTCCTTGATTGAGGATGCGCGGCAGGATCAGAGCAAATCGATTGTCGCCGATGCGGGCCGCGTAGTCCTGCGTGCGCGCCACCGCCGCGACCTGCTTCGCCAGGTGTTGCAGCACGTGGTCGCCGAAGGCGAAACCGCTCGCGCCGTTGATCTGCGCGAAATGATCGATGTCGATGACGATCAGCGCCAGCTGGCTGTGCTTCTCGTTGGCGAAGCCGATTTGCCGTTGCAGCAGCGACAGGAAGCTGCGCCGGTTGTGCAGCTGGGTGAGCTCGTCGTGGATGTCCTTCATGGCATCGTGCTAATCGAGGAACAGTTCCGTTGGATCGATGCCGAACGCGCCTTCCTGCAAACCGCGCTTGATGGTCAGCAACGGTTCGTCGCCGCCTTCCTTCGCATGGCTCAGATCGATGGAATAAAATTCGCGCAGCGGCGTCTTGTCGGCGTCCAGCAGGATCATGACGTCCGGCCGCAGCCGCTTGAGTTCGTGCACCGCGGTCACCACGCCCACCCGGCCATCGGACAATTCCACCAGCGAGCCGGACGGATAGATCCCGCAGGTCTGGATGAATTGCTCGACGAGCTCGGCCTGGAACATGCTGTCGCGCGACTGGTACAGCTCCATTACCGTCTGGTGGGGCGAACGGCTGTCCGCATAGGAGTGCACGCTGGTCATCGCGTCGTAGATGTCGATCAATCCGAGAATGCGGCCGAACATGGGGATGTCGTTGCCGTGCATTCCGTTCGGATAGCCGCTGCCGTCGTGGCGCTCGTGGTGGGTCGCGGCGGCTTCGAGCACGCGGTACGGGACGTTGGGCGTATCGTTGAGGATGTCGATCCCGTGCTGCACGTGCGAATGCATCAGTTCATGGTCGGCCTCGTCGAACACGGTGGTCTTGGCCAGCAGTTCGGAGGGCAGGCGCATCTTGCCGACGTCGAACAACAGCCCGCTGAGCGCAAGTTCGCTGAGCTCGTCGTGGTTCATGCCCAGGTGCCGGCCGAAACTGGCGGCCCAGATCGAGCAGCCGAGGGCGTGCTGGTAGGCGTAATCGTTCTTGCGCTTGATCGCCTTGAGCCAGATGAAAGCCGCCGGGTTGCGCGAGATCGATTCGACCATCGCATCGACCCCGTCCTTGAGTTTCTGCAGATCGAGCTTGCGGCCGTTCTGGAGGTCGAACATCACTTCCTCGATTCCCGCCTCCAGGCTCTGGTGCGCTTTTTTCGCCTCCGGCATTTCGGCTTTGAAGTCGCTCCTGGTTTCCCAGGTCGTCTTCCTCAGCCCGGCGATCGCGTCATGACCACGTGCTTTCTCCATCAGGTCCGATGCCCCGAGCAGGACGTAACGCGAATCGGGCGACTTGCCCCGCGCGACGTCGACATGCACGAAGTGGCAAAGGCGTTGCACCTTGGCGATGTCTTCGTCGGAGCCGATCATCAATCCTTCCAGCGGGAAGGATGTGCCCAGCCATGGCCGGTCCAGGCGCGTGACATACATGCCCTTCGTCAGGCCGGCGACGCTGATCCGGAATTCCTGTGAATACGCGCTCACCCCCCACCCCCCCGCCTGGCAACGCCCCGTGCGAGCGTACCGCAAGAGAGGCTTTTGGTGCGCAGCCTGTTTATGGGGCGCGCGGCTTCGCGTCCAACGATATGCGCCGGCAGCGATTTGGGGTGGCATGCGCGACAACCGGTGTTATTGATGTCCATCGAATCGAAGCCGACGATTCGATCAGCACCGATTCGGACTCTTTAGTGGTGTGGCGCGGCAAGCAAAAAAAGAAGGGCCCTCACGGGCCCTTCGATGTTCTTCGTGTCGCCGGATGCTCAGTGGCGATAGCCGCCATCGTCCTGCGGCCTGACATCCACCGTCACCCTGATCCAGCGGCCAGGGCGCTGGTTCGTGAACGCCTGATAGGTCTGGCCGGCATAGGCATAGGTCACTTTGTAGCCGCCGTAGCCGCGGTTGTTGTTGTAGCCGTTGTCGGTGGTCGCCACGATGGTGCGGCAGCGACGCACCACACCGCTGTTGTCGTCGCGGTACTGGTAGTCGTTGTTGTCGTTGCCGGTGTGCGCACCGATGGTGCCGCCGATCACGGCGCCGGCGATGGTCGCGGCCTTGCGGCCGTCGCCCTTGCCGACCTGGTTGCCCAAGGCGCCGCCGAGGAGCGCGCCGATGACAAGGCCTTGGGTATTGGTACGGCCATCGCCGCTGTAGAGGCGGCCATTGCTGTCGCGGTAATAGCCGCTTTCATAGCCGTTGGTCTGCTCGTTCCAGCATTCCTCGCGCTCGTAGGTGGATGAAACATCGCCATTCGGATTGTATGGCTTGTACTGATATCGATCGTAGGAGCCGCCGATCGATTCCACCCGCAGGACTTGCGCACGATCGGTGTGCGAGGTGCGTGCGTCGTTGTGGTCGTGGTCATGGTGATCGTAGCCGTAGTCCTGCGCGCCCGCGAAGGCGCCGCCGGCAGTGGCGGAAAGAGCGAGGGTGAGAACACTGATAGCGATCCGTTTCATGGGTAGAACTCCGTAAGCCCGGTTGGGCGTAAGCTACGGTGCAGGAGAGCGGCTTTCCACAACCTTAACGCAATGGATTTCGCGGAATGCCGTTCATCCTGCCTGCATCGGATGCAGCGAAGCGCATCCGCGAAGCCACCGCGACGGTCGGTAGTCCATAATGCCGACCATTCTTTCCGGGCCACCTCGGTTCAATGAACATCACGCGATGAAAATCCCCAAGGGCCTGCAGCCGTTGGTCGACGACGGCGTGATCGACGCCGTGTTGCGGCCGCTCAAGAGCGGCAAGGAAGCATCGGTCTACGTGGTGCGCTCGGGCGACGAAGTGCTGTGCGCGAAGGTTTACAAGGACATGGCGCAGCGAAGTTTCCAGGCGCGCACGCAATACCAGGAAGGCCGCAAGGTGCGCGGCAGCCGGCAGGCGCGCGCGATCGGCAAGGCTAGCAAGTTCGGCCGCAAGGAGCAGGAAACCGCGTGGAAGAACACCGAGGTGGATGCGCTGTATCGCCTGATGGAAGCTGGCGTGCGCGTGCCGCGGCCGCACGGCTATTTCCACGGCGTGTTGCTGATGGAACTTGTCTGCGATGAACACGGCCACAGTGCGCCGCGCTTGGGCGAAGTCGAGCTCATCCCGGAACTCGCGCGTTGGTATCACCACGACCTGATCGCCGATGTAGTGCGCATGCTCAGCATCGGGATGATCCACGGCGACCTGTCCGAGTACAACGTATTGGTCGCCGCGGAAGGCCCGGTGATCATCGATTTTCCGCAAGTGGTCAGCGCCGCCGGCAACAATGCCGCGCGCGCGATGCTGCTGCGCGACGTGCACAACTTGCGCGACAGCCTCGGCCGTTTCGCGCCCGAGCTGTTGTCGATGCATTACGGCGAAGAGATGTGGGCGCTGTATGAGAAGAGCGAACTGAAACCGGACACCGCATTGACCGGCCACTTCGTATTCGACAAACACAAAGCCGATGTGCGCGCGATAATGTTGTCGATCGAGGACGCGCGCCAGGAAGCGATCATCCGCCAGCAGGGGCGCGAGGAAGCGGCACTACGGGATTGAGGTCGTGGCGAGTGCGGCGCCTCGGCCAGGCACCATGATTGGCTGGTGCCGTTCCCGAAAGAAGATTGCGCGCGACGTGCCGGCACTGCACACTCCGACGCGAGCCACATGGGGCGATGTCGCGCATGGCCACGACCGATATCCAGGACGATGAACGCGCAACCCAACCGCCGCGTCCCGATGCACGTCCTGGCACGGGGGCGATCTTGCTGTATGCGTCGAGCGCGATGCTGCCGGGCAATTGGCAGGCGCCGTGGATCGCGAGAGGATGGTCGGTCAAGACCTGCGAGGATTCGGCGCAACTACCCGAGGCCCTGAAACACGCATCCGCGAATGCGTTGATCGCTGCGCGCTTGCCCGACACCAACGACGCCGCATCGTCCGGCGCGATCGCGCACGTGTTGCAAAGCGTGGTCGCTGCGCTCGGCATTCCCGACGAAGCAGCGCCCGCCACGTTGAGCGTCGCCGGCGGCGTTCTCCGGCGCGGCGATTTCCTGTCGCACCTGTCCGCCGTCCTGCGCACGCCGGAACATGGGTATCGCGTGTTGATGGCGATCCGGATCGATACGGTGACGGAGCTGGCTTCGCAACTGGAAATGGCCGCGGTCTTCGACCTTGAGGAACAGATCTGTGCGCGGTTCGCGGCCCTGCTCGAACCGGGCGATGCGTACACGACCTGGCTCGAGCTGGGCTTCGGCTTGCTGGTCAAGCGCAAGAACAGCGAGCAGGTGCAACAGCTTGCCGAACGCATCTGCACGTGCGTGGCGAACGCGCCGTTCGTGGTCGCGGGCAAGCCCAGGAACCTCACCGCATCGGTCGGCGCTGCGCTGTCGCCCAGGGGCAACATGGCTGATCGTGCCGATCGATGGTTCGCCACCGCGCACGCTGCGCAGGCGATCGCGTACCGGCACGGCGGCAATCGCTTCGAGGGGGTACTCAGTCGCGATTTCGAGCCGATTCCGGCCGAGCGCGTACTGATCATCCGCGAGTGGGTGGAGGAAGCGAAGTCGGGCAATAACGTGATGGTCGAGTTCCAGCCGGTCCTGCCGGTGAACGGGGCGGCGGAACCGCTGTACTCGTTGCACGCGAAGTTGCGCGACTATCGCGCGCCGCTCGGCGGCGTTTATCGGCGCGAATACCTGCGTCTCGCGCGCGAGGCAGGGGCGATGGTCATGATCGATCGCATGAGCCTGTTCGGCGCATTCGAAGCGCTGGAGCAGGAACGCGCGCACGGACATCGCACGCGATTATTGGTTCCGGTGGAACTGGCCACGCTCGATGGCCTGCCGTTGCGCTGGCTCGAAGCCGAACTTCATCGCCGCTGGCATCTGGCGGAGGGCTTGATTCTCGAACTCGAAGCGAATCAGAAGCTCGAACAGGCCGACAGCATCGAACGGATCAAGAAGCTGCGCGCACTCGGCGTACGGGTGGGACTGTCCGACCACGCGATCAAGCTCGATCGGGTCGCCGCATGGTCGAAGCTGCCGATCGACGTGCTGCGGATCCAGCTTCCGGCGGCGAACGCGGTAACGCCGGAGGTGTTCCGCGAGCGCATGGCTCCGTGGCGCGAACAGGGCAGGCAATTGATCGTGGACTCGGTGGAGAAGGCCGACGAAGTAGCGAACCTCACCGCGCTCGGGGCCGACTACCTGCGCGGTCATGCGCTGGCGACGATCGGGCCGCGGCTGGACTTCGACTTCTCGCACTCCGCCTGAGCCCTGCCCGGGAGCCGGAGACCTGCGCTCCGGCTCCATCGATGTTCAGTGGTACGGATCGTCGTCGTGCTTGACGTTCTGTTGCTCTTCCTCGCGCCGCCGATCTTCCTCGTCCTGGTTGTCCGTCTTGTGGTGCTTGTCCAGCGCCTTCTCGAGTCCGAACTTGATCAGCGCATTGCTGTGATTGTGATGCGAGGACGCGTGTCCGCACTTGGCGATGCATTTGTCGAGCTGCACGCCGAGAGCGCCCAGTTCCTTACGCAGGCGCCGCTGTGTGGCCTGCGCCTTGAGTCCCTTGTTGTTGGCGGCGTCCATGGCTGCCTTGTCGGCGCTGATCTGCTCGTTGATCTTGCCTTCGGTGGTGTCGAAGGAGGACGGACTTTTCTTGAAGTCCTCCAGCTTGCCGGTGTCGCTGCCGAGGTTGTTCTTTGCCGAGTTGTATTCATTCACGGCGTCGTTGAATTCGCTGTCGGCCGCGTCCATGGCGTCCCAGTCGGCGTCGATCTGCTTCTGGATGTCGGTGCATTCCTTGCACACCGTGCGGCCACGCTTGGGCAGTGGAGGCGGCGGGGGTGGAGGCGGCGGTGGGGTATCGGTGCCACCGCCCGTCGTGCCGCCGGTGGTAGCGCCGGTACCGCCGCCGGTCGTTGTCTTGCCCGTGTTGGATGGAACAGCCACCTTGTTGTGGGAGGTCCACGTCGGCTTCAGGCGCTTGCCCCTGTTGCAGTTGCATTGCACATCGAAGTCGACCCTCGGTGTCAGCGGCGAGAACGTCACGGTCTGGCCGTCTGGGTTGACGTTCATCCGCATCGAACCACTGAACGAGATCCAGTAGGTTCCGATCCTGGCCGTGCCGGACGCGCCGCTGCCCTTGAGGTTGCAATGGCAGTCGCCGGAAATGAGCACGGTATAGGTGCCTGCGACGATGTCCCAGTAGGCGACCAGGTTGTAGGTGCAGTCGTCGGAAATGATGGAGGTGTTGCCGCTGTCCTCAAAGAGTTCGAATTCGGGCACTTCGCCATCGCCGAAGGCTTTTCGGAGCGCGTCCATCGCGGCATCGCTCGCATGGCCCGCGGCCGCATCCGCGTACTGCCTGCCCAGCCAGGCCAGGCCGCCACCTTCAGCCGCCGCGCCCAGGCCGCCGGCGGCGAGGCCGGCGACCTTGGTCATCGCGTCGAACATCGTGCGCGCGCCATTCTGGACGTTAGTACGGTAGTTGATGTTTTCCAGCACGGTGCTGGCGATGCCGTAAACGCAACCCTGGCAATTGCCGTTGACCGCATTGCCGGGTCCGTTGGCGGCGTTCTTGGCCGCGGCCAGGATCGCTTCCATGGTGGCGCTCTGGCCGGTGCCGAAGACCCATTCCTTGCCGGCGTCCTTGGCTTGGTCCTTGAGCCAGTCGACGCCGTGGTCTTTCAGGCCGTCCTTGACATGCTCCGCGTCGAACACGAAGCCGTCGCTGAAAGCCGGCGATGCGCACAGCAGCGACAGCGCCAGACCGAACAACAGTCCCGTAACGTTCACGCGTTTCATAGCCCAATCTTCCCGGATTGCGGCC
The DNA here is from genome assembly GCA_025355485.1 of Pseudomonadota bacterium. Taxonomy (GTDB): domain Bacteria; phylum Pseudomonadota; class Gammaproteobacteria; order Xanthomonadales; family Xanthomonadaceae; genus SZAS-103. The sequence goes on along the minus strand of JANXZP010000097.1, from coordinate 4,555 downwards.
GCGATCCCTGCGTCAGGAAGAGTCCTGTGGCGTTCTTATCGTCCTTTTTTTTGGGGGGTGCAAGCGATGCTGCGGTACGGAATTCGGCGATCCGGACGACGGCAGGATGCGCGCGGTGAAGTCTCGCGCGTGCCCGATCAGGCAGGGTCGGAAATGCAGGGCTTGGCTTCGACCGTACCGTGATCCGACGGTGCGGACAGCATCACCCGATTGCGTCCGCTGCGCTTGGCGCGCAGCAATGCCAGGTCGGCGCGATCGCCGACCGCATCTATCGTATCGCCCGATCCGGTGGTGAGCGCAACGCCGATGCTGATGGTGACTGTGACGTTGCCGGCGCGGGTCGCGAACGGCATCTGTTCGACCAGCATGCGCAAGCGTTCCCCGAGCGCAATCAGTTCGTCCTCCGAACCCGCTTCGACGATCATGCCGAACTCTTCGCCACCCTGCCGCGACGGGATGTCGCGCGTGCGGCAGTTCTCGCGTAGGAAGCCGCCCATGCGCTTGAGCACGTCGTCGCCGGCGCCGTGACCGAGAGTGTCGTTGACGACCTTGAAATGATCGAGGTCGAGGCACAGCACTCCCAGTCGCTTGTCGCTCGCGGTCATACGGCTGCCCTGCCGTTGCATGCGACGGGCCAGGCCACCGCGATTGAGCAGGCCGGTGAGGGTGTCGTAATCGGCCATGTTCTGCAGTTCGTCTAGCAGCGCCTGGTTGACCAGGAACAACAGGCATCCGGCCTGCACGATCATCATCGCGATGAAGTCGAGCAACCAGAACATGTTGACGCCGACCAGATCCATTCCCGGATGCCAGTCGGGAATCAATGAGATCGCGCGTCCAACCGAACCCAATGCGGACAGCGCGAAGGCAATGGCAGCGCCGGATCGCCCCAGCCCACCGTCGCGGCGCCATGCCTTCCACAAGGTCGTGGCGGTCAGGGCCTGGAACATGGCGGTGAAACAGGCCGTCCCAGCCAACGAAATGTAATTCTGGTGCGCGAAGATGGCCTCGATCGACATGGCGGCCGCAGCAGCGAGTGCGAGCAGCGACCAGCCGATGCGTGGCACCAGGCCCAGATAGACGCGGATGCCGATGTAGAGCACGCCGTAGGTCAGCGCACCGCCCATGTGGCCGATCGACCGTCCGACCCGGTATCCCCAAGCGACTTCGACCAGTTCGCGACCGAACTGGCTCAGCGCCAGGATCGCGAATGCGCTTACCCACAACACCACGCCCTGCCGGTGGCGTACCTGCTGGACGGCGATCAGCATCAGCAGCGCCAGCACCAGGCTGACGATCTGCAGAACCACCAGCAACGTGTTTTGGGGTGTGTCCAAGATTCTCTACCTGCCGGTGCGTGGAAACGGAAATCGGTCGTCGGACAGCATTCAAAACCAGCAAGCAAGGATCATGCCGCGATCTGCAACGGCATGGGTTTCCGATGCAGCCACGAGTCCACGCGATACCATCCACCATCCACAACCACGAGACAATCCATGACGATCAGCATGTACGCAGCATCCGTTCCCGTATTCCAGCAACTGCTGGGCGCAGTCGGCGACATCCTTGGCAAGGCCGAGGAACACGTGGTGGAAAAGAAGATCGATCCGAACGCCCTGCTGCACGCGCGCCTGTTTCCCGACATGTTCACGTTCACCCGGCAGGTGCAGGTCGCCTGCGACTTCGCCAAGGGCGTTTCGGCACGGCTCGCTGGCGCGGACGTGCCGGCATACGAGGACAAGGAACAGAGCTTCGAGGAACTGCGCGCACTGGTCGCCAAGACGCTCGCATTCATCGGCAGCCTCGATGCGTCGCAATTCGAAGGCAGCGAAGAGCGCACGATCGTCACCCGGCCCGGCACGCCACGCGAACGCACGTTCACTGGACAGGCCTATCTATTGACCTACGGCCTGCCGCAAATTTTCTTCCACGTGACCACGGCGTATGCGTTGCTGCGGCACAACGGCATCGCGATCGGCAAGCGCGATTACATGGGCGCGTTTTGAGGACCACCACGATGATGATCGCGATAACCCGTGATGTAAGCGCGAGCCTTGCCGACTGCCAGTTGTCGTTCGTGGATCGCGATGCGATCGATATCGAACGCGCCGCCGCGCAGCATCATGCGTATCGGCAGGCGCTGGAATCGCTGGGTTGCCGCGTGCTGTCGTTACCGGCGCAGGACGCGATGCCGGATGCGGTATTTGTCGAGGATGTGGCGCTGGTGTTCGACGAAATCGCGATCATGACGCGGCCTGGCGCCGAATCGCGTCGCGCGGAAGGCGCATCAGTTTCCGAAGTCCTCGCGCGCTATCGTTCGCTGCGTGCGATTGAAGCGTCGGGCACGATCGATGGCGGCGACGTGCTGCGCGTGGGCCGCACAATTCATGTCGGCCAGTCCGCGCGCAGCAATGCCGATGGTATCCAACAATTGCGCGCGCTCGTCGCCGAGTTCGGCTACACGGTGCAGGGCGTTCCGACGCACGAATGCCTGCACCTGAAGTCGGCGGTCACGCAGGTCGCGGACGACACCTTGCTGATCCAGCCGGAATGGGTCGATCGCGACGTGTTCGCCGGCTATCGCCTGATCGAGATCGACCCGGACGAGCCGCATGCTGCGAACGCGTTGCGGATCGGATCGGGTGTGGTGTATCCGGCCTGTTTCCCGCGCACGCGACAGCGGATGGCGGACGCGGGCATCGATGTCACTGCGGTCGATCTGTCCGAGCTGCAGAAAGCCGAAGGCGCGACGACGTGTTGCAGCCTGGTATTCCGCGACTTTTCCACAGCCTGAGCGCGCCGACAATACGCACGTCGCGGCTTCCATCATCGGCGGCTAACGCGTCATTCGCCAGACTCCGCATCTTCGAAACGAACAGGAACGATCCCTATGCAGGTCAAGGTTTTCAATCGACAGGGGCAACTGGCCGGTCCGGTGGAATCGGCGCGCGTGGTCAAGACCGATGCGCAGTGGGAAGCACAGCTCACGCCGCAGCAATACCGCATCGCGCGCGACAAGGGCACCGAGGCGCCGTTCTGCGGCACCTTGCTCGACAACCACCAGGACGGCGTGTACGCCTGCATCTGCTGCGGGCTGCCGCTGTTCCAGTCGGATTCGAAATTCCATTCCGGCACCGGCTGGCCGAGTTTCTTCCAGCCGATCGCGCCCGAGAACGTGGTCAACCACGAAGACCGTAGCTACGGCATGAGCCGCACGGAAATCCTGTGCGCCCGCTGCGACGGCCACCTCGGCCACGTCTTCCCCGACGGCCCCGCGCCGACGCGATTGCGTTTCTGCGTGAACTCGGATTCGCTGACGTTTGTCGATGTATCGCAGCTCGCTACGCTGGCGGATTCCGCGGCAGGTTGAGCGGTTGCGTTGCGACGGTCGTTAACACCCGAAATTAGCGGCCGCCGGCCGGCGACCTTGGATCAAACGAGTATAGCCCCGGCGGGGGACTTCCTTCGCAAAAGTGGACACCCACTTGTTAGTTGCATCGTACTTCAAACTCGGATGGCGAGCGGTACCCGAGTGCAGAATGTAGGCGTCGGTGGTTGTAGAAATCGATGTAGCTTCTCAGTGCTGTCCGAAGGGCGTTGTCGGTGTTGAAGCTCTCACGGTGATACATGTCCGATTTCATCGACTTGTTCCACGATTCCATGTGCGCGTTGTCGGTCATCGTGCGCGGGCGGTTCACGCTCTGCACCATGCCTGCGTTGTCCAGTACGCGCCGGAAATCGCCGGCCAGGAATTCCACGCCGCGATCGCTGTGGAAGAGCGTTCCTGCCTGTGGCTGGCGCAGGCGAAGCGCCGATGCCAACGCACGTCGTGCCAGAGCCGCAGTTTTCTCCCGCCCAAGCGCCCAACCCAGCAGTCGTCGTGAATACCGGTCCATCACCGTCGCCAGATAACGCCACACGCCGGACACCTTCAGATAGGTCACATCGCCGACCCACACCTGGTCGGGCCGGTCGATGACCAGTCCATGCACCTTGTTCTCGACGCTCGCATAGAACCGGCCCGTTCCCGGGCGTCGTGGATACAGTGTGGTGGAGCATCCCTGGATGTCCTGCTCGCGCATCAGGCGCTCGATCCGGCGCCGACCGGCGTCTTCTCCCTGTTTGCGAAGCTCGGCGTGCACACGCGGGCTACCGTAGGTTTCCCGGCTGTCCCGATGCACCTGGCGAACCTTGGCGAGCAGGACTTCGTCTTCGCGTGCACGCTCGCTGGCGGGCCGCTCCCGCCAAGCATAAAAACCACTCGCGCTCACTGCGTACACACGGCACATCCGCCTCACTGTGTGGGTTCCTTCTTGCTGCGCGATGCAGGCGAAGATCTCGCCCTTCGAGCCGAAGTGAACGCGATCGCTTTTTTTAAAAGGTCATGATCGAGCTTGAGCTCCTCGTACGCCTTCTTCACCCGGCGCAACTCCTTGAGCTCGGCCGAAACGGCCGGATCGAGCTTCACACTCTTGACCATGAGCAACCCCTCGCGCGCCTGTTTGCGCCAACGAGACAACATGAACGGATGGATGTAAAGCGACTGCGCCACATC
>JANXZP010000093.1 GCA_025355485.1 Pseudomonadota bacterium | reverse complement strand
GCAACCCGACAGGATCGTTGCGAAGGTGAGCATCAAGGCGAGTGTGCGGATCCTGTTCATGGTGGTTTCCTAGAAGGTTTTTCTCGACGCGATTTCGTTTCCTGGGCGACTTGCCACTGGCAAATCGCGAGCTATCAGAAGCCACCGGCTGGTCGTAGGCGTCGCTCCTCAGCCCTCGTCCTTCCAGCGGCGCAGACGAATCGCGGCGTAGATCATCGCTGCGCCTGCGGCCACGCCGATCCACATGTCAGCTGTCGCGAAAACCTGCCAGGACTGCGTCAGAACCAGGCCCATGTCCGAATGGATGTTGCCGAAGTCGCTGGCATTCTGGATCGGGTGGTGGGCGAACCAGGTTCCCGGCATCACGCTGGTCAGTCCGCGACCGATGATGTGTTGCCAGAACCAGCCTATGTTCCAGTCGAAGCCGAACATCGCGTTGAACCAGCTCAACAATGCGCCAGTCAACAACGGTGCGCCGACGGCCCACAGAAACGGTTTGGTGCGCGCCCATGCCGACACCATCATCAGCCAGCCGACCGTGGGCAGCGCCCACATCACATACACCGGCAAGATCGCGGCGAGCTGGAAGGGTGAGTTGTACAGGTTCGACGTACTGAACACCTGGCCGACCATGTGCAGGCCCAACATCGCCGAAGTGATGCACGCCACCACCAGCAACAGCGACGACATCAGTGTGGCGATCGCCAGAGTGATCAACGGAGCGACGATCAGGGCGATCGCGACCTTCGACAGCACGGTTGCGCCGTCGGATATCGGCAAGGATTTCCAGAACAGCACGCTGCGATCCTTGCGCTCGTCGAACAATGCGCCGAGGCAGAAGAAGAACACCACGAAGCCAAGCACCATGAACAATGGCCCCGATGCCCCCATGTAGCCGGTCGCCAATCCGGTCGCGGCTTCGCTCTGCTGTTCGGGAGTCATCAGGCTCGACAGATGGGTCACTGACGATACGGTCTTGCCATTGACGACGGTCGTCTGGAAGCCGTGCCGGCTACCAATCACCGCAAACGTGATGATCGACGCAGCGATGAAGAAGGTCATGATCGCGCCAATCACGACCGGCGCCCAGAAAAACCCGCCCTTGTGTTCCCAGAACTCGCGTTTGACGAGCCATTTCATGGTGTTCATGCGTAGGTTCCTTTCATGGTCGCGACGAACAGGTCGGCGATGCCGACGTTGCGTGTCTCTCCGAATGCAGCAAGCTGGGTGCGCGGGACGCCGTCGAACAACATGATCGACTTGCCGAACACCTGGCGTTCGTCGATCGGTTTCAGCGCCTTCGCGGCTTCGACCTTGTCGGCGGGTACCATCACCTCGGTGAAGCGCTCGCCGACCTCGTCCATCGTGGCGGACAACACGATCTTCCCTTCGCTGATGAACATCAGGTCACTGAGGATGTGCTCGATCTCCTCGACCTGATGGGTGGTGACGATGATCGTCTTTTGCTCGTCGAAGTAGTCTTCCAGCAGGTTCTGGTAGAACTGCTTGCGGAACAGGATGTCGAGGCCGAGCGTGGGTTCGTCAAGCACCAGCAGCTTCGCGTCGATCGCCATGACCAGCGCGAGATGCAATTGCACGATCATGCCCTTGGACATCTGCTTGACCTTCATCGAAGGCGTGAGCTTGGTGTGCGACAGATAACGCTCGGCTTTCGCGCGGTCGAACTTCGGATGCACGCCGGCGACGAAATCCACCGCGTCGCGCACGCGCAGCCAGCGTGGCAGGATCGCGACGTCGGCGATGAAGCAGACTTGCTGCATCAGTTCGTCGCGCTGGATACGCGGATCCAGCCCCAGCACTTTCAGGTCGCCCTCGAACGGAATCAGTCCCAGCGCGGCTTTCAGGGTGGTGGTCTTGCCGGAGCCATTCGGGCCGATCAGGCCGATGATGCGGCCGGCCGGAATCTCGAAGCTGACGTTGTCCACGGCCAGTTGCTTGCCGTAGCGCTTGGTCAGGCCCTTGGCGGAAATCACGGCGCTCACGATTGCTTCTCCTGCGCGAGTTTTTCTGACGCGGCGGCGCGCTTGAGCAAGTCCTCGACCTGCAAACCCAGGCGCTGGATGCGCTCGACCATTGCCGGCCATTCCTCGCGCAGGAAGCGCTCGCGTTCGGACGCCATCAGTTTGCCGGTCGCGCCTTCGGTCACGTACATGCCAAGTCCCCTTCGTTTTTCAACCAGTGTTTCGTCCACGAGCTCCTGGTAGGCGCGCGAGACGGTGATCGGATTGAGCTGATAGTCGGCAGCAATCTGGCGCACCGAGGGCAGCGCGTCGCCGGGCTTGAGCTGCCCTTCGAGCATCATCACCACGATGCGTTCCTTGAGCTGCCGATAGATCGGCGCGTTGTCGTTCCAGATGACGGTCATGTCAGTCGTTCCTGCGCTGCGGCAGTACGTGCGCGAACGAGAAGTAGGGCATGCTCAGGTTCATCCGGTTGGCGCGATGGGCGCGCAGGACGACGAATTCCTGCGGGCCGGCGTCGGCGATCATGGTGCCGGTGTCAGGCTCCAGCGCCGAGGTGGCGACCGGATGCCCGAACAGCCATCCGCTGGCGACGAACATCATCGCGGCGGCCAGCGCGGTCATCGTGTTCCTGGTCTTGCTGTACATGACGCACTCCCTGTGGGGTGAGTTATGGGTTAGGTGTTGTAGTGAACTATAACACCATAAATCGTCATGTCAACACCCGAGCCAAGTTTTTCACCCCAACTGATGGCCTATAGGCCCGGGATCGCCCTGATCGGGCACCGCAGCGGATCAGATCCTGCGCCGTATTGCGCGGATCGCCGCACCGAGCAGCGGGATGTGCTCGTACACGCCGCGCGCCGAATCCCAGTAGTCCTGATGGTAGGTCACTCGGCCATCGGCAGCGAAACGCAGATGGGTGATGCCGACCGTCCAGGTATCGCGACCTTTGGCGAACTTGCGGAAACGGATCAGCATCTTCCAGCGCAACAGGTATTCGCCATGCCGGGTGCGGCTAACGTCCTCGATGGTGACCTCGCAGTTTTCGACGCCTGCCGCGCTCTCTTCGAGGTAATGCGCCAGCACGGCCGATCCATGGACCGCCTTGAGGCTGTCGTTGAAATACACGTCCGGTGCATAGGTCGCATCGAGGATGCGCGCGACGCGACCGGGGGTAAAATCGCCGAAGAAATCAGCGAAGCGCTTCAGCGCGGCGGTTTCGGCGTCCGAACCGGCGGCGAAGCTGTCCGGGTGGCGACGCCGCGCCGCGTCGAGTTCGTTCAGAGTGTCCATCCGTTTCATCTCCATGGGCCGCCCTTGCGCCGGACATTGCAACGCGATGGCTGTGATCGCTGGATGATGCCGCAGTCAGGGCCTGTTGACGCTATCCGAGCAGGTCGCGCCGACCACCGGAAATTGCAGCGCAAGGAAGAGTGAGGAGGTGTATGTCGATACACGACCGAGCGATGACGCTGCGATGCGGTTTCCGGTGGCTGGCCCGTAGGGTTGCTCCTGTGCGACCGCCATGCGGCGTTGCGCGACTTGACCGTAGAATGACTACGGCACTACGTCGCGCCTTGCCTGACAGTCGCACAGGGGCAACGCGACCTACTCGGATAGCGTCAACAGGCCCTAGTCGGCGAGGGGAACCTGAAGCCTGCGGCGTGGTCAATCCACTCCGGCATTGCCGCAGCGCGCAATCGCCGCGACAATAACGCACCCCGGCGTCGTCGACCGCGCCGCGCAGCATTCCCCCTCATTCCCCGAATCCGGAGCCAACATGATGTCCTATCCGCGCCGCATCGCGCCCATCGCTTTCGCCATTTTCTTCACGGCCACCATACTCGCTGCTCCAGCCAAACCGGCGCACACGTCGAACGCCACGACCTTGACCTCCGACAAGGACAAGGTCAGTTACGCCATCGGCATGCAGATTGGCGCGCAGATTTCCAACTCGCTCGCGCAGGTCAAGGACGATGTGAACCCTGCTGTGGTGATGCGTGCGATCAATACCAGCGTGACCGGCGGCCAGACCGCAATGACGATTCCCGAAGCGAAGGCCGTTCTTGCCGCATTCGGGAAGAAGATGCAGGCACGCCAGGCTGCAGAGCAGAAAGTGGCGTCGCAGGCCCAGCAGGCGGCCGGACAGAAGAACCTCACCGAAGGCGCGTCATTCCTCGCCGCCAATGCGAAGAAGCCAGGGGTCAAGACCACGCCGTCGGGCCTGCAATACCAGGTGGTTCAGACCGGGAACGGCCCGAAGCCCAAGCCGACCGACTCGGTCAAGGTCAACTACACCGGCAGCACGCTGGACGGAAACGTGTTCGACAGCTCGGCGAAGAACGGCGGTCCGGTTTCCTTCCCGGTCGGCGGCGTGATTCCCGGCTGGACAGAAGGACTGCAGCTGATGAACGTCGGCAGCAAGTATGTGTTCTGGATCCCGGGCAAGCTTGGATACGGCGCAAAAGGCGCGGGCGATGCGATCGGCCCGAATGCGACATTGAAGTTCGAGGTCGAGTTGCTCTCGATCGGCAAGTAGTATCGATATGCCGGATGCGGAATTTGTTTCCGCATCCGGACGCGACAAGGATCGAGTCGGCGCCTTGCTGGTAGCCGGCTGCTGGAGAGTGCGATGCGAGTCACCCTGTTCGGAACCGGATACGTAGGCCTCGTCACCGGCGCCTGCCTGGCCGAGGTCGGCAACGACGTGATGTGCGTGGACATCGACCAGGCCAAGATCGACGGCCTGCGTCGCGGCGTGGTGCCGATCTTCGAGCCCGGGCTCGAGGAAATCGTCAAGGCCAACCAGTCTGCGGGCCGGCTGCATTTTTCCACCGATCCAGCCGAAGGCGTCGCCCACGGTGATGTGTTGTTCATCGCGGTCGGCACGCCGCCCGACGAGGACGGCAGCGCCGACCTGCGCTACGTACTCGATGTCGCGCGCACCATCGGCAAGCATCTGGATCGAGCCGCGGGGATCGTGGACAAGTCCACGGTGCCGGTCGGAACCGGCGATCGCGTGCGCGAGGCGGTTGCGGAGCAACTCGCAGCGCGCGGCGTCAACGCAGTTTTCGATGTAGTGTCGAATCCCGAGTTCCTGAAGGAGGGCGATGCGGTCAAGGATTGCATGCGTCCGGATCGCATCATCATCGGCACCGATTCGTCGCACGCGATCGAGCAGATGAAGCGCCTGTACGCGCCGTTCAACCGCAACCACGAACGCATCGTGTTGATGGACATGCGCTCGGCCGAGCTGACCAAGTACGCCGCGAACGCGATGCTCGCGACCAAGATTTCCTTCATGAACGAGATGGCGAACATCGCCGAACGCGTCGGCGCTGACATCGAGATGGTGCGCCACGGCATCGGTTCGGACCCGCGCATCGGCTATGCCTTCATCTATCCCGGCGCCGGCTACGGCGGCTCGTGTTTCCCGAAGGACGTGCAGGCGCTCGCGCGCATC
>JANXZP010000030.1 GCA_025355485.1 Pseudomonadota bacterium | reverse complement strand
CTACGAAGGCGGCCTCAAGCGATGGCTCGAGACGGGTGATCTTGCCTTTGTAGAATACGGCGGCGAGCGCCACGGCTTCCTGCCGCTGAAGGAAATTTCGCCCGACTACTTCGCCGAAGGCCTGAATCCCGACAAGTCCGGGATCAAGGAACTTCTGCGCGAAGGCCAGGAAGTCGTGGTCCAGGTCGACAAGGAAGAACGCGGCAACAAGGGCGCCGCCCTGACCACGTTCATCTCGCTGGCCGGCCGCTACATGGTGCTGATGCCGAACTCGCCGAATGCCGGCGGGGTCTCGCGCCGGATCGAAGGCGACGACCGCGCCGCGCTGAAGGAAGCGATGGATGTCCTCGCGATTCCCGAGGACATGGGCATCATCATCCGCACCGCCGGCGTCGGCCGCGATGCCGAAGAGCTGCAGTGGGACCTCGATTACCTGTTGCAGGTCTGGAAGGCGATCACCGACGCCGCGCTGTCCAAGCCGGCGCCGTTCCTGATCTACCAGGAATCGCGGCTGATCATCCGCGCATTGCGCGATTACATGCGCGCCGATGTCGGCGAGGTGCTGGTCGACAACGAGACGATGTACACCGAAGCGCGCGAGTTCATGCAGCAGGTGATGCCCGCCAGCCTGCGCAAGCTCAAGCTGTATTCCGACACCACCCCGCTGTTCAACCGCTACCAGATCGAATCGCAGATCGAGAACGCCTACGAACGCCAAGTTCGCCTGCCGTCGGGCGGATCGATCGTGGTCGATCAGACTGAAGCCTTGACCGCGATCGACGTCAACTCGGCGCGCGCGACCAAGGGCGGCGACATCGAGGAAACTGCGTTCAACACCAACCTCGAAGCGGCCGAAGAAGTCGCGCGCCAGATGCGCCTGCGCGATCTCGGCGGGCTGGTGGTGATCGACTTCATTGACATGGAGTCCAATCGACACCAGCGCGATGTCGAGAATCGTTTGCAGAACGCTCTCAAGCAGGATCGTGCTCGCGTGCAGATCGGTCGCATCTCGCGCTTCGGCCTGCTGGAACTCTCGCGCCAGCGGCTGCGACCGAGCCTGGGCGAATCCAGCCAGATCATATGCCCGCGCTGCGAAGGCCATGGCCGCATGCGCAGCGTCGAATCGCTGTCGCTGTCGATCCTGCGCTTGGCCGAAGAGCAGGCGATGAAGGAAAACACCGGACAGGTGCTGATCCAGGCGCCGCCGGAAATCGCGAACTACCTGCTCAATGAAAAACGTCGCGCGCTGATCGAGATCGAGCAGCGCCACGAAGCGCCGGTCGTGATCGTCGCCGACACGCAGATGCAGACGCCGCACTTCGAGGTCACCCGCCTGCGCGAGAACGAACTCGGCGAGGAATCCGCGCGCCCGAGCTATCAGCGCGGAACGCCGCGCAAACTCGCGACGCATGCACTGACCAAGGCTAACCTCAATATTCCCGCGCCCGCCGTCACCAAGGTGCAGCCGGTCGGCCCCGCGCCGATACGCGATGAGGAACCCGAGGAACGCCTGCCAGCCGCCGCGCGCATGCCGATTGCGACACAACATGTACGCCCCGCCCCCATCCAGCAGCAACCACAATCGCGGTCGAAGCCAGGCTTCTTCGCGCGTTTTTTCGGCGGCATGTTCGGCGGACAACCGCAGCCCGAAGCCAGCACCTCCGCATCGTCGCAATCCGCGCAGCCGGCACGCCCGTCGCAACAGCAACAGCGCGGTCGTCCACAGCCGTCACACGGCAACGAGCAACGTCGCGATCGTCCGCAGCAGAATCAGCAGCGTCCAAACGCCGGCGCGCAGCAGAACGCGAAGCCGCAGCAACAGCAGAAGCATGCACAACCAGGCAATCGTCCTGCGCAGGAACAGCGCCCGAAGCAGGATCAGCCGCCGCGTCCGCCGCGCGAACCGCGTCCGCCGCAGGAACGACCCGCGCAGGAACAGCGCGCAGCCGAACCGCGCCAGCCGAATGCCAGCGCACAACCGCAACCTCAGCGCGAACCGCGGCAACTGAAACCCGTGGTCGATGCGATCGCAGTAGCGCCGATCGATCCCGCAGCGATCGCTATCGCTGGCCAGACCCCTGCCGCACAGGCCGACGCCGCGCCTGCTACGGGCGATAGCGCTACCGGCGAAGGCAGCGCACGCCGTCGCCGCGGCCGTCGCGGCGGCCGTCGTCACCGTCGTCCGGAGAATGCAGCCGACGGAGCGATACAAAACGACAGCGCCGGCTCGCAATCGGATATCGATTTCGACGAGGAAGAAGCGATCGACACAGCCGGCGAGGAGCCAATGGTCAGCACGATGCCGCGTCCGACACGTCCTGCCGTCGCTGCATCGCCAGCACCAGCCGTCATCGCACCCGTTGCCGCGCGTCCCGTTGCAGAGGCTCCGGCGGCGTCAACGCCGGTAACTGCAGCGCCATCGTCTGTCGTTGCCGCGCCGACCGTCGCCACGGTATCGCCAGCCGCGGTCGCGCCGATCGCTGCCGCTTCGCCTTCGCCCGCCATCGTGACCGATGCGGCGAGCGCCGCGCCTGAAGTCGCCAAGCCGGAAACACCGGCCATCGTTCCCGACATCGACGAGCCTTCACCATCGCTGGAACGACTCGCCGCAGCGATTGCGAATGTCGCAGCGAAATCGCAGGCGCCCGTCTCCCCGACGACCGAAGGGAGTGCAACGCCGCCTGCCACTACGCCGCCATCGCCAGCACCGGCACAGCCCGCGGTGATCTCTGCGCCCGCGACGGCCGTGCACGCACCAGCCAGCCAGCCAGTCTTGCCAGCTCCGACGACCGAAGGGAGTGCAAAGCCGACCAAAGGAAGTGCCAGGCCGCCCGCAGCGCACACCGCGACGCAACCGTCTGCGCACCAGCAGCATGTGCCGTCCATGTTGCCGCCCGCGCAGCTCAACCTGAGCGATGCGATCAGCGCGTCGATTTATCAGGCGACGCACGCACCGATCAGCAAACAGCTGCCGCCACGATCCGCCGCGACTACGCCGGTAGCGCCAGCGCAGGCTCCTGCCCCACGCGTGCAGGAACCATCCGCCGACGCCGAGCCAGTACGCAACGACGACCAGGCGAACTGATTCCGCGATGATTGCCTCGGATCAATGATTGGAACGAGGGCGCCCCTGCGGCGCCCTTTTTCGATGTGCATGGACGCATGAATGGCTTTGCACTCCCTGCGGTCGCCGCGAGCGCATGGCCGAAAACTGCCCTGCGTTCGACATTTCCGCCATCCATGCGGTCAGATGCGCAGGAGCGGCTAGCGTGATACTCCTGCCTGCAAAGCGCAGGAGCAGCCTGCCTCAATGCGCATCCACCAATCCGTACTGCGATGCCAGCCGCGACAGCGCGATCGCATCGCTCACGCCGAGCTTGTCGAAGCTGCGGTACTTGTGGGTCGCGACGGTTTTCGGACTCAGACTCAGGCGCTTGGCGATGTCTTCCATCCGCAGGCCTTGGCACAGCAGC
>JANXZP010000023.1 GCA_025355485.1 Pseudomonadota bacterium | reverse complement strand
AGATCCACCGCGACGACCTTGTGTTCGACCGCGCCGAGCGACCGCGCGTTATGCGCTGCCGCGGCGAGCTCGGATGTGTGGCGCTGGCCGTAGGCGACGCTGAGCGCATACGCCGCGAAGCCCTGCTCGCGCGCGAGCGCGAGCACGACCGCCGAATCCATGCCGCCGGAGACGAGGACTACCGCGCGTTTCATCGACTTCCTCGCGAGGAACCATCCATGGTGTTTGGCTCCGACCCGCACATCCATGTGCGCGCGCTCTTCGGCGCAGATCGCCTTTCATGGCAACTCGCGGGATAGCCCCCCGCCGTTTGCGATGATTTGCTACGAAGAAATGATCGGATGGCGGATCGAACCATCCTCATCGCCCCATCTCCTCACCCCACAGCACCTTGTGCAACTGCAGTTGGAAACGCGCGGGAACGCGATCGGCGAGCATCCATTCGGCGAGCTCGCGCGACTGCAGCTGGCCGTAGCTCGGCGAGAACAGGACGTCGCAGCGCGCCGGCAGGTCGTGTTCACGCAGCATCGACAGTGCCCATTCGTAGTCGGCGCGATCGCAGAGCACGAACTTGACCTGGTCGCGCGTTGTGAGCAGCGGAATATTTTCCAGAAGATTGCGCGCCTGCTCGCCGGAACCCGGCGTTTTCAGATCCATCACCCGCGAAACGCGCAGATCGACCGCACCGATACCGAGCGCGCCGGAAGTTTCCAGCGAGACTTCATAGCCGGTATCGCACAAACGCTTCAGCAGATCGATGCAGCGCTTCTGCGCGAGCGGTTCGCCGCCGGTGACGCAAACGTGCCGCGCGCCGTGTTTCGCAACTTCATCGAGGATCGCATCGATCTCCCACCACGATCCTCCGTGGAATGCATACGCGGTGTCGCAATAGCCGCAACGCAGCGGACAACCGGTAAGGCGCACGAACACCGTCGGCCAGCCGACGCTGCGCGCTTCGCCCTGCAGCGAATGGAAAATCTCGGTGAGCCGCAGCCGATCCTGCGTCGCGTTGTCCATCGTGGGATTGCTTGCCGCTGCGTTCGGGCTAATGTCCGGCATCCATGCTCATCGCGCGCAGGCGGCTCTGCGCCTGCTCAGCCGGATCGGAGTTCGGATAGCGCTTGATCACCTCGCGCAAGGTCGCCTCGGCCGCGTCTCGCTGCTTCAATCCATCCTGGCTATAGCCGAGTTTGAGCAGGGCGCCGGGCATCTTCGGCGAATCGGGATATTTCGTGACGACCGTCTTGAACGCATCCAGCGCGAGCGCGTAATTCTGCGTCACGTAGTACGACTCACCCATCCAGTAATACGCGTTGGACGCAAGCGCGCTGTCCGGATATTGCTGCACGAAAGCGTGGAATCGTTGCGCGGAATCGGCGTACTGGTCGGCACGCACCGCTGCAAGCGCGGCATCATAGGAAGGTTGTTCGCCAGCCGCGCTGGCGGCCGGAGCGGTTGTCGGCAGCGCTGAAGACGTTGTTGCGTTGGGGGCCGCAGCAGCAACGACAGACGGACGCGCAGTCGTCTGCGGTCGTGTCGCTGCCGGTTTCGTTGCAGTCGCCGCGGTCGCTGGCGTCGCCGCGCTGGCGCTTTCGAGGCGTCCCAGGCGGCTGTCCAGGTCGATGTACTGTTCTTTCGCGCGCTGCCTTGCCTGTTCGTTTTCGTTCTGCATCTGCTCGACCAGGCTGCGCAGCGCCTTGACGTCGGATTCGAGCTGCGCGATCCGGTTGAGCAGTTCCATCGACTGCTGGCCCTGTGCCTGGTTCTGCTGCGAACGCGACTCCAGCGCGGTGACGCGCTCGGAAAGGCTGGACAGCGACTGCGCCGATGCGTCGGCGGCGACCAGCACGGTTGCCGCGACGAAGAACATCGCAATCCTGCGCGTGCGCGGTATCGGTCGCATAGCCATCACTTCGCGGTGTAGACGAACTCGACGCGACGGTTCTTCGCCCAGCAGTCCTCGTTCGAATCGGTGCAGACCGGGCGCTCTTCGCCATAGCTGACCACGTTCAACTGGCCCGCGGATCCGCCGCTGCCCTGCACCGCCGCCTGCACCGCGTTGCCGCGACGCTCGCCGAGGCCGAGGTTGTACTGGCGGCTGCCGCGTTCATCGGCGTTGCCTTCGAGGGTCATGCGCGCCATCGGGCGGTCGATCAGGTATTTCGCGTGGCAGGCGACGATCGCCTGGAATTCGGGCTTGAGGGTGTCGCGGTCGAAGTCGAAATACACCACGCGCTGGCGCAGGCAGGTGTCGGTGTCCAGGTCGGCCGGCGTGTACCGGCCACCGGTATTGTTGCCGAGCGGCATGGTATTCGCCGACGACGAAGGCACCGACGTCCCATTATTGCCCGGGGTCTCTTCCTTGACGTTCTTCTTCGAGCAGGCGCCCAGCGCGATGCACGCTGCGGCGACGATCAGAACGGTGGTGTTCGTCTTCATTGTGCTCTTCCTTTTCGCGAGTCGGTAAATTGGTGGTCGTTGCACGTCGGTCAGCGCGGGCGGTACGGCGACCAAGCGGGTTCGCGCACGTCGCCGTCGGCCAGCACCAGTCGCTGCCTCACCCGACCGTCGACCGACACGGCGTAGAGCACGCCGCGACGACCTTCTTTCGCGGCGTACAGCACCATGCTGGCGTTGGGAGCAAAACTCGGGGATTCGTCGAGATTGCCCGGCGAGAGCGTCTGCCAGCGTCCCGAGCCTCCGAGGCTGCGATCCAGCAAGGCAATACGATAGACGTTCCCGTTACCCTGCGCCATAGCGATTTTCTTGCCGTCGTACGACACCGTGGCGGACGCGTTGTACTGGCCCTGGAAACTCACGCGCGTCGGCTCGCCGCCATTCGGCGACACCTGGTAGATCTGCGGTTTACCACCGCGATCGGAGGTGAACAACAGGTTGCCGTCGGGCGTCCAGCGCGGTTCGGTGTCGATGCTGTAGTGGTTGGTGACCTGGGTAAGTTGATGGGTGCCGAGATCCATCACGTAGATTTCGGGGTTGCCGGATTTCGACAGGCTCATCGCCAGCCGTTTTCCGTCGGACGAGAATGCGGCCGCGTCGTTGATGCCCTTGAAGCTGGCGACGACTTCGCGCTGGCCGGTGTCGATGTCCTGGATGTAGATCGTCGAGTTGCCGCGCTCGAAACTGGTGTAGGCGAGCTTGTGCCCGTCGGGGCTCCACGCGGGCGACAACAGCGACTCGGGCGAATGCACCACGCCCTGCGGGTTGAAACCGTCGGAATCGGCGACCATCAACGAATACTTCGCGGCCTTGCCGACGCCGGTCGAGGTGACATAGGCGATCTGCGTATCAAACGCGCCGCGCACGCCGAGGATTTTTTCGTACACCTGGTCGGCGATCTGGTGCGCCACGCTGCGCATCTTCTGCGGACGGCCCGCCATTGCACGCCCGAGGATGCGCTGCTGTTTGGCGATATCGAACAACTCGAACTCGACGCGGTAACCGCCGTCACCGCTGTCCAGCACGCGCCCGACCAGCACGTAATCCTGTTTCAGCAAGCGCCAGGTCGGATACTTCATGTCGGCGCCGCTTTGCGGATGCTCGACGATGTCCTTGTCGGCCAGCGAACGGAACTGGCCGGAGCGGTCGAGGTCGGCGCGGATCACCGCCGCGACATCGGTGTCGGGCTTGGCGCTGCTGCCCTGGTATTCCATCGGCACCACCGCGATTGGCAGCGCGGCGTCGTTGCCGGTCACCAAGCCGACATCGAGGCCCTGCGCGAACGCGGGCGTGGCGATGGATGCGAGGCAAAGCAACAAAGCTGCCAGCATTTTTTCCATTCTCATCGGGTGCATGCCTCCGTCGGGTAACACATGTCTATATTAACCTCTGGCTTGAAATCGCTTTCGTAGCCTTGGTAGGGCAAGAGGATTCCCTTCAGTGCTTCCACCGACTCACGGGCGGCGGCATCGTACTGACAGTCGCCAAAGATCACGTCCTTCACCCTGCCGGGCCGTTCCTGGATGAATTGCACGTGGCAATGCACTCCCTCCGGCACATCTGTCCGATGCCAGTTCTGGTCGAGGGCGACCTTGATCTCCTTCAGGTAGTTCGCATTCGGATCCTGCCTGGCGCCATTGTTACCCGCTGGCGGATGCGGAAGTGCGTTGGGTACAGTCCTTGTTGGCGTGTTGTTCAGCGCAAGTTGTGCACGCTGATCCTGCAATTGCTTGAGGCGTTGCGCATCGAGTTTGACCTGACGTTCGGCGTCTGCGCGCAGCTTGCGGATATCGGCAAGCTGTTTCTGCCGCAGCAGTTCCTGCGCCGCAAGCTGCTGTTGCTCCTTGTTGGTCAGATCGACCTGCGCCTGTTTGCGGCGTTCTTCCTGCTCCTGCAATTTCTTCTGCGCGGCGACCTGCTCGGCGACGCGTCGCACTTCTTCCTGATCCACCGTGTCGGGTTTCGGCAGCGGCGCCTGCGGCGCGAGTTGCTGCGGTTGTGGCACGTCCTGCGGTTTGGGTTCGGGCTTGGGCAGCGGCGGCGGCGTGTCCTGCGCGGTCTTCTGCTCGAGCGCCTTGATCGCTTTCGCGATCGCCGCCGATTGCTGCGGCGAACTCACCAGCGTGGCCTGGATGATCGGCCCTGCGGCATCCGCCGACGCAAGAACCGGATGCGTCAGCAGGCCCACGAACAGCAGCGCGATCAGCAACGCGTGCAAACCGAGCGCGAACACCACCGCACGCAGCTTGTCCCAAGTGGTTTCCATCGCGGTTAGCGCTTGCCCGCTTTGCCGGCGTCCATCTGCGCGGGCCGGCTCATCAGCGCGACATGCGGAATGCCGATGTTCTGCAGCACGACCATCAGATCCATCACCTGCTGATAGGCGAGCTTTCCATCGGCAGCGATATACACCGCCACATCGGGGTTCTGGTCGTGGAACGCGCGCACTTTCGCTTCAAGTTCGGCCCCGCTGACCGGTTCGTATTTCGCGTCCTCCAGCTTCAGCAGATAGCGTCCGTCGTGGGTAATCACCGCGATCACCGGATCTTTCTTCTGGTCGATCATGCTCGCCTTCGACTTCGGCAGGTCGACATCCACGCCGAGGTTCAACAACGGCGCGGTGACCATGAAGATGATCAGCAGCACCAGCATCACGTCGATGTACGGGACGACGTTGATGTCGGCCTTGAGCTTGCGGCGCTGGCGATGACGGCTCATGGGTTGCGTCCTCGCGGCGCGATGCGGTTGTGCAAAGGCTTGCGTGTCAACGCGTTCAATGCGCGAATGGGGTTGCAACTGCTGGACAGGTCATGCGCGCTCACTCTTCGACGTGCG
>JANXZP010000010.1 GCA_025355485.1 Pseudomonadota bacterium | reverse complement strand
CAAATGAGGTACGCCGAACCGAGATAGCGGATTGGTTCAATGGTTACGTTACTAGCTACAACTACTACGCTGGCAAGGCGCTGCGACCCCCAGACAACGAGACTAGCGTTGCATTCGCGGAGACCTTCTGCAGGAACAATCCACTTTTTAGCATCCTTTCCGCTGCTGCCGTGATGGTCCAGGATCTTGGCGGCCCGAAGGTACAGTTCCAATACAAGAGATAGCCTAACTATGGCGGTTGTGCCAGCGTCATACGCACGGGCGCGCATTGGCCTTTTTATAGCGTCGGTAATTCCGGAAGCATGGCCGCTTTCTGGCAGCCTCGCGCGCGCGTATATGCGTCCAATAATTCCGGAAGCGGGTCCCCAGCTCGCCCAAGCTGCGTGCGCTGGTCGAACGTGATCACGGTTCCGACCAGCTGTGATCAGCATAACCGTCGGATTGACTACCAGACGCAACCCGAACTATCGACCCAAATCGGACATTCGACGGCATTGGCGGGTTGCGCCAGGCCGCCGCTGACATCCGACGCTAGTCGTGGCCTGCCGATCTACGGCAATCGGCCATACCGGTAAAATGGCGTCCAGTCCTAAGAGCATCACCTACCGTGAGAAAAAATTCCGTATCCCTCATTTTGTGCATCGCTGCAGTGTCCACAATTGCGATCGCACTCATGTCTGTTGTTGGCGTCGCGTGTGCGCAGCCAACCATTTCGACGGGCTCCCAATTGCCTATTTCTCCATCGAACCCGTCAGCTACCGCGCCTAACGTCAATATGGCGTTCATGTCCGCTAATCCACCCACATACCCGCCCAATGCGCTCGAACAAGATATTCAAGGAACGACACTCTTGCTTGTGCTCGTCGATGAAGCTGGCCACCCGGCCGCTGTCGCCATCGAATACTCCAGCGGCAACCGAGAATTAGACTTGGCTGCGGTAGACGCTGCGTATCGTTGGAAATTCCAGCCAGGCAAGGTTCTTGCTACGCCCGTTGCCGGGATCGCTCGTGTTCCGGTGGCCTTCCGTATAGAGAATGAACTCCCGCCACGCAAGGACCTCCCGGGCGGCGACGACCTTTTCGAACAAACTGATAAGCGAGAAATTGCAGAGATCGAAGGGAAGGCGGCGAATGACAACCCTGATGCTGCGTTCTTGCTAAGCCGAATGTACATTTTCGGTCTCGGCGAGCGCAAAGACAGCACCAAAGCAATGGGATTGCTCGAGAAATTGGCCATTGAAGGCAATGCTGTGGCGCAGCTTTATGTAGGGGCGATGTTTGGGGAGGGCAGCGGTGCTGCAAAAGATTCTGTCAAAGAGGCTGAGTGGGTTCAAAAGGCCGCTGACCAAGGAAATGCCGATGCACAAAACCTCCTTGGTGAGCTACTTGCAACCGGTGAAGGTGTTGCGAAGAATTTCCCCGCAGCCGTGGAGATGTTTCAAAAAGCTGCTGCACAGGGAGTGGCGGAGGCTGAATACAACCTGGGCCTTATGTATGGGCGCGGTGATGGCGTCGTAAAGGATGATGCGAAGGC
This sequence comes from Pseudomonadota bacterium, assembly GCA_025355485.1. Lineage (GTDB taxonomy): Bacteria > Pseudomonadota > Gammaproteobacteria > Xanthomonadales > Xanthomonadaceae > SZAS-103. The sequence goes on along the minus strand of JANXZP010000010.1, from coordinate 798 downwards.
TGTCGAATGGATTGAGAAGGCTGCAACGCAAGGATATCCGAGGGCTGAATACAGTTTGGGGGAAATGTATGACTACGGAAATCGCATCGGAAAGGATGCGGTGAAGGCCGTCGAGTGGTACCAAAAGGCTGCGGCGCAAGAAAATGTGGACGCCGAATACAGTCTTGGATGGATGTACTCACATGGAGAGGGTGTTCCTCGCGATGTACCAAAGGCGATGGAATGGCTCGAAAAGGCAGCTTCCCATGGACACGATGGGGCGGAGAACTCCCTTGGCTGGATTTTGGCTCGCGGTGATGGCGTTCCAAAGGACTCAACCAAGGCAATGGACTGGTATCGAAAGGCTGCTGCACAAGGAAATGTGCATGCGTTCGGTAACATGGGTTGGATGTATGAGCACGGCGAGGGCGTTGAGCGAGACAGTGTGTTGGCGTTTGCGTGGCTCACGTTGGCTGCCACCCAGAGCAAAGCTGAGCAAGAAACCGTAACAGAAACGCAAGACCTTCCAGCTCTCGAGAAGATCCTTACTCAAGAGCAGTTGCGCGAGGCGAACCGCCTCTCTTCCTCGTGGTCAAAGGGACATCTGCTCTCACGTGAAGGCAAGCAATAGAGTCACAATTCGCGTCCGTGCGAACGTCCGCTCTTGGCCTATTCCGTTGAAAAACTCCACGCCTCCGAATAGAAGCGCGAAAAGAGTTCGTTTTCAATGCGAAATAGAGTCGCTATTGGCCGAAACTCAACTCTCGTGGCCAACTCTTTCAGCGCCACCCGAGACAAGCGAGTTTTTCAACACAATCG
>JANXZP010000005.1 GCA_025355485.1 Pseudomonadota bacterium | reverse complement strand
GCGATGATGTTGATCGCGCCCATGATCGAGCTGATGCCCATCATGTGCACCGCGAACACCAGGAACGCGACATTGGTGCCGCCCTGCAGCGACAGCGGCGGATACATCGTCCAGCCGCCGGCCGGCGCGCCGCCGGGCATGAACAGGGTCAGCAGCAGCATCGTGAACGCGAACGGCAGGATCCAGAACGACCAGTTGTTCATCCGCGGTAGCGCCATGTCGGGCGCGCCGATCATCATCGGGATCATCCAGTTCGCCAGCCCGACGAACGCCGGCATCACCGCGCCGAAGATCATGATCAGCGCGTGCATCGTGGTCAGCTGGTTGAAGAATTCCGGCTGCATGAACTGCAGGCCCGGCTGGAACAGTTCAGCGCGGATCAGCATCGCCATGCTGCCGCCGATGAAGAACATCAGCAGCGAGAACAGCAGGTACAGCGTGCCGATGTCCTTGTGGTTGGTGGACATGAACCAGCGATGGAAGAAACCTTCCTTGTGCGCGTGGTCGTCGTGGTGGTCGGCAGCGGTATGGGTTGCCATGATCGAAACCTCGAAAGTGTTCGGCGAGAGCCTGGGATCAGCGCGCGACTGAAGCGGCGGCCGCCGGTGCGGCGGTAGCGGCGGCGGCAGGCGGTGTCGCCGCGGTGGCAGCGGCCTCGTTCTCACTGCGTTGCGCGGCCAGCCAGCTCTTGAATTCGGCCTTGGGCACGGCCTTGACCACGATCGGCATGAAGCCGTGGTCGCGCCCGCACAATTCGGCGCACTGGCCGCGATAGGTGCCGGCCACGTTGATCTTCGTCCAGTTCTCGTTTATCACGCCGGGGATCGCGTCCTGCTTCCAGCCCAATGCAGGCACCCACCATGCGTGGATCACGTCGGCGCCGGTGACCACGAAACGGATCTTGGTGCCGATCGGCAGCACCAGCGGATGATCCACGTCGAGCAGGTAGGTGTTCTCGTTGCCGACCTTCACCGCATACGGATCGAGCCCCGACCCCAGGGCGCGCGTACGGTCGCTGAGGCGGTCGAGCCGGCTGAGGAACTGCACGTTCTCGCCGAGGTATTCGTAGCGCCACATCCACTGGTAGCCGGTAATCTTGACCGTCATCTCCGACTGGCTGGTGTCGTACATCTGGAACAAGGTCTTCGTTGCCGGCACCGCCATCACGATCAGGATCAGGATCGGCACGATGGTCCAGATCACCTCGGCGGTGGTGTTGTGGCTGAACTGGGCGGCGACCGCGCCTTTCGACTTGCGGAACTTGAACATCGCGTAGGCCATCGCGCCGAACACCAGCACGCCGATCACCACGCAGATCCACAGAGTCAGGTTGTGCAGCGCCTGGATGCGCTCGGAGACGTCGGTCACGCCGGGCGTCATGTTGAGCTGCCAGCGCACGGGGTTGGCCTGCGCGATGCCGGCGGCCATCGCCGCGAGGATCGCCATGCCGGCATGAAGTCTGCGAGCTGCTTTCATTCGGACTGTTCCTGATGCGTAGTGTCGTTGACCGGCGAGCGCCCTGCGCGCCAGTCGCACGGAAGCGCATCTCCGAAGCCATCGGATGCCGGCCGATCCCCGCTGGAGCGCCTCCGCCGACGGCGGAAACAACGTGGAATTGTACCGTCGCGCGCCAACGGCGGGCAAGCCGGAAGCAAGATACGGCGCGGAACTCGCTCGCCCTGGCAGTCGGCATTTCGGCGGCCTGCTAAACTCGCGCCTCTTTACGCGACGACCGAAGACGCCCGCCGGGACCGCACGTGACCGAGATCCTGAGTCCCGAACTGCCGCTCGTCGGCGATCCGCTGCGCGAGCGCATCACCGCCGCGTGGCTGCGCGACGAGACCGGGCATGTGGGCGAATTGCTCGCCGTCGCGCGGCTGTTGCCGCAGGACAGCTCGATCGTCGAACGCACCGCCGCGGGCCTGGTCGAGCGCGTGCGCACCCGCGCCGAACGCCAGGGCGTGATCGAAGCCTTCATGCGCGAATACGACCTGTCCAGCGAGGAAGGCGTGCTGCTGATGTGCGTGGCCGAGGCGCTGCTGCGCATCCCCGACCAAGCCACCGCCGACAAGCTGATCCGCGACAAGCTCGGCGGCGCCGACTGGGACGCGCACCTGGGCAAGAGCGATTCGCTGCTGGTCAACGCCTCGAGCTGGGGTCTGCTGCTGACCGGGCGCATGGTCGGGCTGGCATCGGAAACCCGTGGCAACGCGATCGGCGCGCTGCGCCGGCTGATTGGCCGCGCGGGCGAGCCGGTCATCCGCCTCGCGGTGCGCCAGGCGATGCGGATCATGGGCCACCAGTTCGTGATGGGCCGGACCATCGGCGAAGCGCTCGCGCGCAGCCGCAAGCCCGAGAACGCGGCGTACCGGTATTCGTTCGACATGCTCGGCGAAGGCGCCTTCACCAGCACCGACGCGACGCGCTACCTGCAGGCCTATCGCGACGCGATCCTGGCGATTGGCGCGAGCGTGGCCAGCACCAAGAACGTCGATCATCCTGAGCCAGTCGAAGGACGCCCATCGATCTCGGTGAAACTCTCGGCGCTGCATCCACGCTATGAGCACAGCGGTCGCGCCCGTGTGCGCAGCGAACTCACGCCGCGCGTGCTCGAACTCGCGCAGCTCGCGAAAGCGCAGGGCATCGGCTTCACCATCGACGCCGAGGAATCCGAACGGCTGGAACTGTCGCTCGACGTGATCGTCGACGCGTTCGAGGACGCCTCGCTGACCGGATGGAATGGCTATGGCCTTGCGGTACAGGCCTACCAGAAGCGCGCGCCGTTCGTGCTCGATCACCTGATCGATGTCGCGCGCCGCAACGGCCGGCGCATACCGGTACGGCTGGTGAAAGGCGCGTACTGGGATTCGGAGATCAAACGCGCGCAAGTCGAAGGCCACGCGGGTTATCCGGTGCTGACCCGGAAGCCGAACACCGATGTGAGTTACCTCGCCTGCGCCAGGAAAATGCTCGCAGCGACCGACGCGCTCTACCCGATGTTCGCGACCCACAACGCGCACACCCTCGTTGCCATCCATCACATCGCGCAGCAGATCCACGGCGCGTGGACACCGATGGAGCGTGCCGCGCCGTACGAATACCAGAAGCTGCACGGCATGGGCGACGACCTGTATCGCGAAGTGATCGGCAAAGACCAGCTCGACGTCGCGTGTCGCGTGTATGCGCCGGTCGGCTCGCACGAGGACCTGCTGCCGTACCTCGTGCGCCGGTTGCTCGAGAACGGCGCGAATTCGAGCTTCGTCAATCGCATCACCGACGAATCCATTCCCGCGCGCGAACTGGTGACCGATCCGGTCACTGTGGTCAGTGCCTTCCCTAACAAATCGCATCCGAACATTCCGCTGCCGATCGCGCTGTACGGCGCTGACAGGACCAATTCCATGGGCATCAATCTCGCCGACGACCAGGCGCTGCGTGCGCTGGCCGACACCATCAATGCCGCAATCAAGCCCTGGAGCGCGACACCCTTGGTTCCGGGTGCGACTTCATCCGGCGCAACGACGCAAGCTGCCAATCCGGCGAATCGCAACGCGTCCGTCGGTCAATGGCAGGCTGCGGATACGGCGACGGTCGAACGCGCACTGACGAATGCGGTCGCTGCGCAACCGGCATGGGACGCGACTCCCGCCATCGGTCGTGCGGCGATCCTCGAGCGCGCGGCCGAGTTGATGGAAGCGCGCATGCCCGAGTACATCGCGCTGTGCACGCGCGAAGCCGGCAAGACGATCCCCGACGGCATCGCCGAAGTGCGCGAAGCGGTGGACTTCCTGCGCTATTACGCGCAGCAGGCGCGCGTGCATCTCGCCGAACCACTGCGGCTGCCCGGCCCGACCGGCGAATCCAACGCGCTGCACCTGCACGGACGCGGCGTGTTCGTCTGCATCAGCCCGTGGAATTTCCCGCTCGCGATCTTTATCGGCCAAATTGCTGCGGCATTGGTGACCGGAAACTCGGTGATCGCCAAGCCCGCCGAGCAGTCCAACCTGATCGGGTACGCCGCGGTGAAACTGCTGCACGAAGCGGGCGTACCCGAGGCCGTGCTGCAGTTTCTTCCCGGCGATGGCGCGACCGTCGGCACCGCGCTCACCCGCGATCCGCGCGTGGCCGGCGTGGCCTTCACCGGCTCGACCGACACCGCGCGCGCGATCAATCGCTCGCTGGCCGCGCGCGATGCAGCGATTGCGGTTCTTATTGCGGAAACCGGCGGGCAGAACGCGTTCATTGCGGATTCTTCCGCACTCCCCGAACAACTGGTGAAGGACGCGATGACCTCCGCGTTCGGTTCGGCCGGACAACGCTGCTCGGCTGCGCGCGTGCTGTTCGTGCAGGACGACATCGCCGACAAGGTGATCGCGATGCTAGCCGGCGCGATGGACGAACTCGTGGTCGGCGATCCGGCGCTGCTGTCCACTGATGTCGGCCCGGTGATCGACGTCGATGCGCTGAGCATGCTCAACGACCACGCCGAGCGCATGGACCGCGAAGCGAAACTGATCAAGCAGGTTAGGCTCGGCGATTCCACCGCGAACGGCAACTTCTTCGCGCCGCGCGCGTACGAATTGAAATCGCTGGATCAACTCACGCGCGAAGTGTTCGGCCCGGTGTTGCACGTGATCCGCTATCCGGCGAAGGATCTCGATGCGGTGATCGCCGCGATCAACGCGACCGGTTATGGACTCACCCTCGGCATCCACTCGCGCATAGCCGCGACCATCGAGCGCATCTCGACGCGCGTGAAAGCCGGCAACTGCTACGTCAACCGCAACATGATCGGCGCGGTGGTCGGCGTGCAGCCGTTCGGCGGCGAAGGCCTGTCCGGCACCGGGCCGAAAGCCGGTGGACCGCACTACCTGTCGCGCTTCGTCACCGAACGCACGCTGACGATCAATACGACGGCGGCGGGCGGGAATGCGTCGTTGTTGACGCTCGGCGAATGAGCCTGCCCCACGCTGCGAGTACGTCGTCGAGCGCGATCGCGTCCACCCGTTCGGAAACCGGCGGGCCACCGAGTGGGATCACATCACTGCCGCTTGCGCTGCGCGGAATCCAGTTGCGCGGCGGCGCGTCTCCGTAAAGCACGATCAGCGGGCAACCCAGCGCGGCGGCGATATGCGCCGGCCCGGTGTCCACCGATACCATCGCCTGCGCGATTTCGCAGAGTGCGAGCAAGCGCCGCATCGGCAGGTCCTCGGCAGCGACATGCACCGCGCTGCTGTTCGCCTGGGCCCGGATTTCGCGCAGGAAGGCCGCCTCGGGCGGAGCACCGCAAAGGATCACGCGCGCGCCCGGAACCTGTTGCGCCAGGGTGGCCGCCAGCGCGGCCCAGCGCGCGACCGGCCACGCCTTGTCGTCGCCGACCTGGCCCAGTCGTCCGCGCTTGAGCGTGCGCTTGTTGCCCGGTTGCAGCAGGATCAGCGGATGGTCATCGAAACCGCGCGTGCGCAACCAATGTTCGCAATCGGCGCGATCGGCATCGGCCACGAACAGGCGCGGGGCGAGCCAGCGGTCGGACGGATTCGATGGCGCGGCGGATCCGTTGAAGGCGGCGGGCGTGGTCTCACCGAACTGTAGCCACAGGTCGACCCAGTGGATCTGCGTATCCGTCTGGAAATCCGCCACATAGACGCAGCGCTCGGCGGGGATCCCCGCGCGCGTCAGCAGCCAGCGCAGCTTCTCCATCATGTGGTGATCGCAGACATAGACCGGACACGGCGGCATCGTGCGCAGTGCAGCGACCAGCCGCCGCTGGCTGGCATCGAACAAGTAAGGCGCGCGCCGGCTGCGCAAGGTCAACAGTTGCTGGACATCGGGATTGCCGGCCAGCAACGGCGCCATCCACGCACCCGAACCGATCAACCGGCAAGGCTGGCCATAGCGCCGGCGCAGCAAATGCAGCAGCGGCGTAAGCAGCACCTGATCGCCGACTGCTCCGCAGCGAATCACCAATGGCGCAAGGGTTCCCATCGTTTGCATCGTGCCACTCGCCGGGTGTCGTGCGTCCACCGCTCCTGCGCATCCATGCGCTCGCGGCATTCGTGCGTCCATGCACATCAAAAAACACGGGGCGCCATGGCGCCCCGTGGGATTCTCATGCCGTGACCGGACTCAGAACGTGAACGTACCCGAGATACCGAACAGGTTCGCATCGGCGTTGTACTTGCCGACCAGGGTCGAGCCGGTCGCGCTGATGTCGTTGACCTTCGGAGTGTCGATGTTGATGCGGCTGTAGCCGAGGTTCCAGCTCGCGTTCGGACCCGCCGTGTAGCCCAAGCCGATCGAATAGAGCTGGCGGTTGTTGTCGGGCAGGCGCGGATCGCGGAAGGTGTCGTTGGTCGGGGTTTCGTCACGCGCGATGCCGCCGCGCAGCGTCCAGCTCGGATCGAATTTCCAGTCGAAGCCGAGCGCGTATTCGGTCGAGTCGCTCCAGTGGAACTGCTCGGTCGACGCCGGCTGGCCCGGATTGGCGAAGTGCACGGTCAGGTTCTGCAGCGAGTTCCAGTTGGTGCGCTCGATGTCGGCCGACATCGAGAACGTGTCGCTGAATTTCTGGGTGACGCTCAGGGTGATCACGCTGGGCGTGGCCACGTCGGCCTTGATCGCGGTGTTCTGGAACGCGGGGCTGTGGATGGAGGCCAGAATGAACTGCACGTTCGAAGGCACGTTGAAGTTGGCGTGGCCGCTGACGGTGTGATCGATCTTCGAACGGTAGTTCAGGCCGATGTTGGTGTCCGGGGTCGGACGGAACAGCACGCCCAGATCCCAGCCGAGCGCGGTATCGTCGCCCTGGATGCGCGCGGTGCCGTCGGCTCCCTGCGGCAAGAGTGCGCCGTGGGTAGGCGCAAATAGGATCGCGCCGAAGTCCACCGCATTGGTCAACTCGGCTTGGATGCGCTGGAAGATGATGCCACCGCCGATCGAGAACTGGTCGTTGAACTTGTAGGCGCCGGCGAAGGTGAAGTCGAAGGTGCGCACGTCGGACTTGAGCGCCTGGTAGCGGCCGACCCAACCCGGGTCGTACTGGGTCTTCAGGCCGAACGGCGCGGTGAAGGACGCGCCGAGCGTCCAGCCGTCGCCAACCGGCAGGATGAAGTGGAACGCGGGTACCGGGGCGATATCGCCGGCGTCGCCGCCGTTGCCGCCGGTGAGCGGATGACCCAGCGCATCGTGACCACCGCCGCTGAAGGTGCCGTGGAGGTCGATCGCGGTCAGGTCGGATTGCATAGTGGTCTTGTCGAACAAGACCATCGCCGCAGGATTGTTCGACACCACTGCGGCATCGCCGGGAGCCGACGCGGAACCCGCATGCGAGCGGCCCATCGCCTGCACGCTGTCTTCGCGAATCTGGAAGCCGCTGGCCATCGCCTGCGTGCAAGCCAGCGCGGCAACGATGCCGAATGCCAGCGTGGAAACTTTCATCGAGCGGTTGGAATTGCGCATGTCAGTCTCTCTTGGGAATGGTCGAGCCCGCCTGCGCGGGAGTCTTGGGTTCGGGAAGTGCTGCGGCCAGGAATGCGTTGCGTGATTTGCAGGCACACCATACCGCCCCGTACATCACCTTGCCCGTAGTATGCCTTAACCTTTATCTAACATGGAAGTGGGCGCCGGCAGGCTACAGTTCCGGCCCGCCCGCGGCCCCGGCCTGAAACCCGCAACCATGTACCTCGATCACTACGGCCTGCGGGAGCCGCCGTTCTCGATCACTCCCGACCCACGCTTCGTCTATCTGTCCGAACGTCATCGCGATGCGCTGGCGCACCTGCTCTATGGCGTCGGCCAGGGCGGCGGCGGCGGCTTCGTGCAACTGACCGGCGAGGTCGGCACCGGCAAGACCACGTTGTCGCGGCTGCTGCTGGAACAACTGCCGGAGAACGCGCGGGTCGCGCTGATCCTCAACCCGCTGCTCTCGCCGGTGCAATTGCTTGAAGCGATAGCCGAGGAGTTGCGGCTGGATCTGACCGGCCGGCGCGGCGACATCAAGGCGCTGGTCGATGCGCTGAACGTATTCCTGCTCGATGCCTACGCGGCAGGCCTGCGGGTCGTGCTGATCATCGATGAAGCGCAGAACCTGTCGGCAGCCGCGCTCGAACAGGTGCGCCTGCTGACCAACCTGGAAACGCCGACCCAGAAATTGCTGCAGATCATCCTGCTTGGCCAACCCGAGTTGCGCGACCAGCTCGCGCGCCCCGAACTGCGCCAGCTCGCACAACGCATCACCGCGCGCTATCACCTGGCTCCGCTCGATGCCGGCGAGAGCGAGGCCTACCTGCGGCATCGCTGGGCGGTCGCCGGCGGCGGGCGGTTCCCGTTCACGCGCACGGCGCTGCGGCGATTGCACCAGCGCTCCGGCGGCGTGCCGCGACTGCTTAACGTGATCGCCGAGCGCGCGCTGCTCGCGGGCTATGCGCGCGGCGAGCAATCCATCGGCGAGCGCCTGCTCAACCAAGCCGCGACCGAAGTACTCGCACCACTGCATCGCTTGCGCGGTACGTGGTTGCTCTGGGGCAGTATCGCGCTGCTCGCGCTGCTCGCGTTCGCACTCTGGTACTGGATGCCGAAACGCGTCGCGTCGCATGCGGTTCCGCACGTCGTCGCGACCCGGCCGGTGCAGGTTCCGCATCCGCCCGCCGCGCAAGAGCCCCAACCCCCATTGCTGGATGCTGATGCATTCGCGCACCGGCTTGCCGACAGCGGCGGCGACCGGCAGGTTCCGTGGACACGGTTGCTGGCGCTGTGGTCGGTGCGCGTTGATGAAACCGATGTGGCGAAAGCGATGGCGTGTCCGCCGATCCTGGCCGAGGGATTGTTCTGCGCCAGCAGCAGCGCTCGCCTGAACCGGCTCGCACAGTTCGACCGTCCGGCGGTGCTGAAACTCCGAACGAAAGGACACACCGCGTACGCGTTGCTGCTTGGATTGGGTCCGGCGCAGGCTTTGTTGCGGATCGACGACAACACATTCCTGATGCGCCGCGGCACGCTGGAGGATGCACTGCTCGGCTATGCCGCGGTCTGGCGCAGTACGAGTGGAGTCGAGCCGCCGTTGCAACGCGGCGAACGCGGATCTGGCGTGGACTGGTTGCGCGGTCGCCTGCTGCCCGCGTCCGGTCGCAGCGGGCCGGCGATGTTCGATGACGATCTGCTCGCTGCGGTGCGCGGCGCGCAACGCGATGCCGGCGTGCTCGCCGATGGCGTGGTCGGCCCGGAGACGCTGCTCGCGCTGATGGCGGCCGATCGCAGTGGCCCGCATCTGCGAAAGATCGCGGAGTAAGGTGACCGCATGTCGCTGATCCTCGAAGCCTTGCGCAAATCCGAAGCCGAACGCCGGCTCGGCAGCGCACCGGATCTGCTCACCGCGATGCCGGTGCTGCGCGCATCCGCGCCGCGTCGGCGATGGCCGCTGGCGATGGCGATGGCGGGCGCGGTGTTGTTACTCATTGTCGTATTGGCATCGATCGGGTGGTGGATGCGCATCGCACCAACTCCACGAGTTGCAGCCGTTGCGCCTGCGTCGCAGGGTGCGGCGCGGATCGATGCCGACGCGACGAACAGCGTTCGTCGCGAGCCGCCGCAAACCTCGGTCGATGTCCGCACGACGCGACTTCCGCCGCCGATCGCGAATACCGTTCCGATCCATCCCCGCATCACGCCGATCGCGCCCCCTATCGTGCCACCGCCTGTCGCGACCGAGCCTGTGCAGTCCGCCGCATCCTCGACGGTCGTACCACTCATGCCCGCCGCGCCCACGCCGATCGCCGAACCTGCGCTGCTCTCGCTCGCCGACCTGTCCGCCGACGAGCGCAACGGTTTGCCCGCGCTGAAGGTCAGCATGCATGTGTATGCCGACGATCCCGTGCATCGCTTCATGATCATCGATGGCCAGCGTGTCAGCGAAGGCGCGCGGCTCGCCGATGGCGTGGTGCTGATGCGCATCCGTCGCGACGGTGCCGAGCTCGATGTGCGCGGTCGTCGTTTGTTGCTGCCGAAACCTTGAGCGGCGAGCCGTTGTTCCTGCACATTCCATCGCGCCACAAACTGCCGCCGCCGTGGGTGACGCCGCTGCTGGTGATCGTGAGCATGGCCGCGTTCCTCTGGCTGGCGTTGCTGCCCGAAGGCCCGGCGTGGCGCGACAGCCTGGAACGTTGGGGCGTGCTCGGCGATTCGCTGCCGGTCAATCCGCACGACGGGCTGCGCGCGCTGGTCGATGGCCGCGCGCTGAAACTGTTCACCGCGTTGTTCATCCACACCGACTGGAGCCACCTGCTCGGCAACCTGCTGTTTCTGGTGATCTTCGGATTGCCGGCCGAACGCGCGATGGGGCCGTGGCGATTCCTGTTGCTGTTCCTGCTCGGCGGCGCGGTCGCGAACCTCGCCGCGGCGCTGATGATGGGCGCGCCGGCACGCACCATCGTCGGCGGCAGCGGCGCGGTGTCGGCGGCGATCGGCGCGTACCTTGCGTTGTTTCCGCGAGCGAAACTCGGGATCGTGGTGCCGCTGGGTTTGTTCCTGGAATTCGTGCGCGCGCCCGCATCGCTGCTGATCGGCATCTGGGCGTTATTGCAACTGATCTTCACCTTCGTCGGCCCGGCCTTCGGCGCGGTCGCGTGGTGGGCGCACGTGACCGGCTTCGCGTTCGGCGTGCTGTTCGCGCTGCTCAGCCGCGATGCGGTGGCGCGACGGCTGCGCGGCGGATAGCGCGTAGCCGAATCAGTGCGTAGCGGCTGACTGCGCCGGCGCTTTCGCCGGCATGGCCTTGAGCGTTTTCAGCCCCTGTGCGATCGCGAAGTCGTCGGAGAACACGGTCGCATCGCCGCCTTCGTCGCCATCGTCGGCCTCGCTTTCGGCCAGATGCCCGGGCAGGTCGCGCTCGCGCACGCCGTCGCTGACGGCGACCTTGTTCTGATTGGTGACGGTCAGTTTCAGCACGACGTCGGGGCGGATGCCGCGCGCCTGGATCGATTTGCCGCTGGGGGTGTAATAGCGCGCGGTGGTGAGCTTGATCGCATCGCCGTTGTCGAGCGGCAGCACGGTCTGCACCGAGCCCTTGCCGAACGTGCGGCTGCCGACGATCAGTGCGCGATGCTGGTCGTGCAGCGCGCCGGCCAGCACTTCCGAGGCGCTGGCGGTGCCGCCATCGACCAGCACCACGATTGGTGCGCCGGCCAGAACGTCGCCGGGCGTCGCTGTGTAGGTCGTGTTCGAAGAGCTCAGGCGACCCTTGGTCGACACGATCGTGCCGCTGTCGAGAAAAGCGTCCGCCGCTTCCACCGCCGAATTCAACAGCCCGCCGGGATTGCTGCGCAGATCCAGCACGATCCCGCGTAACGGCGCATGGTTTTGCTTGACCAGATCAGCGACGTGCGCGGTCATGTCGTTTGCGGTATCGACCTGGAAATTGCTCAGCCGTACGTAGCCGTAGCCCGGTTCGAGCATTCGTGCGCGCACGCTCTGGATGCGGATCACCTGCCGCTTCACGACGATGATCAGTGGCGCGTCGGCGCCGTCGCGCACCACGCTGAGCTTGACCTCGCTGCCGGGCGGCCCGCGCAGGCTGATGCTCGCGCTGTCGGCGTTTTCGGCATCGATCGGCTTGCCATCGATCGCGACGATCACGTCGCCGGCCTTGATCCCGGCGCGGGCTGCAGGCGTATCGTCGATCGGCGACACCACGCGCAGGCTGCGGTCGGGCAATTGCATGACTTCAACGCCGATGCCTTCGTAGGCGCCGTTGGTGTCCTGGTCGAGTTGTTCGGATTCTTCCTTGTCGAGGTATGCACTGTGCGGATCAAGGTCGGTGAGCAATCCGCGCACCGATGCCTGCATCAATTTGCGATCCGTGACCTTGTCGACGTAGGCCTGCTTGACCGCGCGATAGACCGCGACGTAGCGCTGGATTTCCGCCACCGGCACGTTGCCCTCGCGGTCGGCAAGCCCGGCCTTCGTTGCCGCGGCTTTCGCTTGCTTGATCTCTTGCGCATCGGCAGGTTTTTCGGCCGGCTTGGCCGCGGGCGCTGCGCTCGGTTTCTGCGCGGGCGCGGCGGCATCCTGCGCATGCGCGAGCGAGGCCACGAGCAGGCAGGCCAGCAGCAGCAAATGGATGAAGGGGCGTGGCGTGGATGTCATCGGTTCCGGATCCTTGCCTCAAAATCTGCTAATGAATTTGGCCTTTCGACGGCCCGCGTAAAGACATCTCAATTCTCTTCCGCTTTTCCGCTCGTGAAATGAATTGCTGTTTTTTCTCGATCGGCGAGCGGCGGAAGACCGGCCGCTTTCATGATTGCATCAGGTATCGCCATGAATTTGGCCATCAGTTGATTTACCAGATCGAAAGTTTCCACTCGTCTGTTTGCCGGATCTAGAAGTATCGATCGACTTTGCCATGCTGATATCCCTTCGATAAAAGCTTGACGTGCTGGGTCGTCGAGGTAGAGAGAGTGCCTGAACCACCAATCTTTGCATTTCCTCATCACTGTTAGATCGTCGTGATTTGAATCGAACAACTCTCTCCATAGAATGAAAGCTTCTTGGTGTGCATTGAGTCTCTCAGGGCCAGCCAGCGTTCGCAGACCTTGTTGGACAACTGACTCGCGCGCGAGTTGAACGCGCTGATGTCCGACGACAGCATGGCAATGTTGTCGTTTACTTGCTTGGCTTTTGCCTGTGCTAGGAGCAGCGCCTGCTTCTGACCTGCTGCGAAATTGATGGCCGACAAGGCGTTCGCATACTCTGCGTCGGTCGATCGCATAAATGTTTCTGATGTGAGACGCCCGTTCGCCAGCCAGCTCAAGCTGATCGCCGAGCCGGTCGTTGTTCCACTGAGGTTCCCCCACAGCGACTGAAAGGGACCTGCTTCAACGGTCAGAGTGAGGCGATCACCGTCAACTTTTCCTGTGATATTGAAGGCACTGCTTTGAGGTCTGCCGTCGTTGCCTATGGTTACCGACTCAATCGTTCCAGTGACATCATTCGGACCTGCTTGCGTGATGCGCAGTGCCTCTACCACCGAAGGCTGCTGATGCGTGGTGTCGACGCCATTTGCTACGTAAAGACCAGAGAGCGAACGCCCGGTACATGCGCTGAGGCTTAGAGCCGCTGCCATTGCTATCCAAGACTTTCCTTGCATAGCTACTCTCCGAAAGGGTCTGCACGGGCATCATCGCATTGGATTTGTTTTCAGCGCCTGCGCAACCAGGCGCGTGGATCGACCGCCTTGCCGTCCTGGCGGATCTCGAAATACAAGGCATTGCGGCCCTGCCAGCCGGAACTGCCGACGGTGCCGACCGCATCGCCCGCGCGCACGCTGTCACCGGCGTTCTTGAGCAGCGCGTCGTTGTTCGCGTACAGGCTCATCAATCCGTTGCCGTGATCGACGATCACGATCAAACCGTAACCTTTCAGCCAGTTCGCGAACGCGACCCGACCATCGGCGACCGCGTGGACTTCGGCTCCAGCTGCGCCAGCGATCAGCAAGCCACTGTTCGCACCGCCGTAGCCGCTGATGACGCTACCCTCCAGCGGCCACGGGAAATGTCCGCTAGGTCCGTTGAACGGCGTGCTCGCCACTGGCGCAGCGCCGTGTTGCGCGCCGATGTTCGCCGTTGGGCGAGGCGGCGGAGTGCGCGCCATCACCACCGACAATTTCTTGACCAGCTCTTCCAGCGCGCCGGCATCGCGACCGAGCGCGTTCATGCGCGCTGCGCTGTCGTGGTAGCGCGATGCGAGATCGGCGACGAGTTTGCCGCGCTGGCCGCGCTGCGATTGCACTTCGGCCAATCGCGCAAGCTGTTCCTGTTGCGATGCCGCCAGCGTTGCGCGTTGCGCATCGACCTGCCTCGACACATCGGCGAGCGTACGCAACTGCTCGGTCAGCGCGTTGATACGGCGCATCCGATCCTGCTCGAAATAGCGGTGGTAGGCGATCGCGCGACCCAAGTCGACGACGCGATCCTGCGCGAGCAGCAGTTTGAGTTGTTCGTTGCTGCCCAGCGCATAGGCCGAGCGGATCAATGCAGCGAGCTCGGCGCGTTGTCCCGACAGTTTCTCGCGCAAGGTGGACTGCTGGTTTTCGAGCTGGGCGAGCTTGGCTTGTTGCGCGGCAATCGCAGCCTCGGTGTCGTGCAGCGAACGCATCGCCCGGCCGACGTTGTCATCCGCAGCGCGCAGCGCCTTGCTTGCTTCGCTGCGTTCGCCTTCGATCTCGCGTTGCTGCGTGGCCAACGCATCGAGTTGCGCGCGCAGGTCGTGCAGCTTGCCTTCGGCGTCGGCTTTCTTCGCAGCGGTTTCGGTTTTGCCCGGCGTGGCGATAGCCTTGTTCGCGGCCGTTTCCGGTTTGGACGCGTCGGGTTTTTTTGGCGGAGCGGCGGCAGCAATGTTGGATGCGAACAACATCACGTACGCGATTGCCAGCGCTGGCCGCCGACATTTCACTCGAAGCGCACCAATGATCGGCCAGTCATCGCCACCGGTTGCGGCAAATCGAGCAATTGCAACAAGGTCGGCGCGAGATCGCGCAGCGAACCGCCATCGCGCAGGGTCGCCGGACGACCGAGATACACGCACGGCACCGGGCCGACCGTGTGCGCGGTGTGCGGCTGGCCGGTGATCGGATCGCGCATCATTTCGAGATTGCCGTGGTCGGCGGTCAGGATCATTTCGCCGCCGACTTCCTCCAGCGCACCGCGGATCGCGCCGATTGCGACGTCCACCGCTTCGGCGGCCTTGATCGCCGCCGCGAGATCGCCGGTGTGGCCGACCATGTCCGGATTCGCGATGTTGCAGACGATCGCATCGAAGCGCTGCGAACGGATCGCATCGCAAAGTTTCGCGGTCAGTTCCGGACAACTCATCTGCGGTTGCAGGTCGTAGGTGGCGACCTTCGGCGATGGGATGAGGATGCGTTCCTCGCCCGCGACCGGCGTTTCGACGCCCCCGTTGAAGAAGAACGTCACGTGCGCGTATTTCTCGGTTTCGGCGATGCGCAGCTGGGTCATCCCGTGCGCGGCAAGCACGTCGCCAAAAGTGTCGCGCAGGTCTTCCGGTGCGTACGCGACATGCGCGGGCAAAGTCGCGTCGTATTCGGTGAGGCAAACGAAACGCGCGAGCTTGATTCGCCGAGGCCGCGAAAATCCATCGAAGCCGTCGCGCACGAAGGCCGACGTGATTTCGCGCGCGCGGTCTGCGCGGAAATTCATGAAGATGACGGCATCGCCGTCGCGCATCGGAAAAACCACATCATTGTCGTGCGCTACGATCGCGGTCGGCTGCACGAACTCGTCGTTCTCGCCGCGCGCATACGCGGACTCCAGCGCGGCCAGCGCATCGGGCGCGGCGAATCCGGCGCGACCCTCGGTGATAGCCACGTAGGATTTCTCGACGCGATCCCATCGCTGGTCGCGATCCATCGCGTAATAACGCCCGCTGACGCTGGCGATGCGTGCATTGCCTGCTTCGGCGCAAGCGTGCTCGAGTTTGCGCAGGCTGGCCTCGGCCGAACGCGGCGGCGTGTCGCGACCATCGAGGAAGGCATGCACCGCGACATGCCGCACGCCACACCGCTTTGCGAGTTCGAGCATCGCGAAAACATGTTGCTCGTGGCTATGCACGCCGCCGGGCGAAAGCAGCCCCATCACATGCAGCGTGCCGCCATCGGCTTTCACCGCATCGCAGGCCGCGCATAATTCGGCGTTGTCGAAAAACGAACCGTCCTCGATCGCCGCGTCGATGCGGGTCAGATCCTGATAGACGATGCGGCCCGCGCCGATGTTCATGTGGCCGACTTCGGAATTGCCCATCTGCCCGTCCGGCAGTCCGACGAAATTTCCTTCGGTGTGCACCAGCGTGTGCGGGCAATCGGCGAGCAGGCGCCGCCAGTTCGGCAGGTTCGCCTGCGCAATGGCGTTGTCGGCGGACTCTTCGCGATGGCCCCATCCATCGAGGATCAACAGCAGCACGGGTTTAGGTCGATGACTTTCGACACTCACGGTTGGCTCTCAGGCGGCGCAGGATGGTTGCGTGCCTAGTGTAGCGGAGCGCGCTTAACCGCTCCGCATCGCGCTAGCATCGAAGTATTTCGTGCTGCTCCGTCGCAACGAACCAGACAAGGAACCACCATGCGTACCGCTCTCCCGCTGGCCGTCATCGCCCTAGGAATGTTGTCCATCGCCGGCTGCGCCGAAGGCGGCAACGGCCTTGACAAGGTCAACGGCAACGTCGATGTCTAGGCCGGCGCGCACGTCGGCAACGCCAGCACCGTGAACGGCGGCATCGACATCGGGCATGACGCGAGCGTGGCCGCCGCCGATACCGTCAACGGCGGGATCGACCTCGGGCCGCATGCGCACGCTGGCTCGCTGGAAACCGTCAACGGCGGCATCCAGATCGAAGCCGCAGCGGAGGTCGCGCACGCGGCGAGCACCGTCAACGGTTCGCTGCAACTCGCGGCCGGCAGCCACGTCGGCGGCAAGCTGGAGAACGTCAACGGCACCATCGAGCTCGACCACGCGAACGTCGATGGCGGCATCGAGACCGTCAGCGGCGATGTCACCATCGGCGCGGGCTCGATCGTGCACGGTGGCCTGCATGTCGACAAGCCGCACGGCGTGTGGTTCGGAACGTCGCGCAAGCCACGCATCGTGATCGCTTCCGGCGCGCAGGTGGACGGCACGCTGCAATTCGACCGGCCAGTCGACCTGCTGGTCGCCGCGGACGCGAAGATCGGCACCGTCGTCGGCGCGACCGCGCAACCGTACAACGGGAAATAACCGAGTTCCGTACGCTGCGCTCTGCGTGATCGACTGCAGGACTCTCAGCCGCTGAGACATCCACGGCAGATGCTGGTTGCGCGTGCCGCCGAGCGGCGCGATCCTGTGTTCCCGACGGTTCCGTGCCATGACCCTGCGTTGCCTGTTCGTCGATTTCGATTCCTACTTCGCTTCGGTCGAGCAATACGACGACCCGCGCCTGCGCGGACGACCGATCGGCGTGGTGCCGGTGATGGCCGACAGCACGTGCTGCCTCGCCGCGAGCTACGAGGCCAAGGCCGTCGGCGTGAAGACCGGCACCGGCGTGCGCGAGGCGCGGGAGAAATGCCCGGGGATCCGGCTCGTGCTCGCGCGGCCCGCGCGTTACATCGAACTCCATCATCAACTGATGCGCGCGATAGAAGACTGCATT
>JANXZP010000271.1 GCA_025355485.1 Pseudomonadota bacterium | reverse complement strand
CAGTTCTACCGGCACGTCCTGATTGCGCGCGAGCAGCAGGGCCAGCGCGCCGACCGCCAGACCGGCGAGTAATCCGCACACGCCGACCCAGCCGGCCTGTTCGAGCACCACCGCGCGCAAGCCGCCGATGCTCACGCCTAGGGCGCGCAAGGTCGCGTATTCGCGGATCGAACCGGCGACCGCGCCCATCAGGGTCTGGCTGGTGATCACCGCACCAGCGAGGAACACGATCACGGACAGGAACAGCACGCCGAGTCCCGCGCCGGTGCCAAACATCCAGTAGGCCACTGCGCGTCGCGCGAACGCCTCGCGTGTCCATACCGCGTAGCGTCCGCCGGATGCGGCCGACAGTTTTTTCGCGACCGCGTCGGCATCGACCGGGTTCGCAAGCTGCACCACGTAGTACGCGACATTGCCGGTATCGGGATGGTCGTTGTCCAGCCGTCGTGCGGTGTCGACCGAGGACAGCACGTTGATCCCGCCGAGCGCGCGCAATCCGCTCCCGGCGCCGACCAGGTGCACGCGGCGGCCGTTGATCACCGCGCTGTCGCCGATTCGCATGCCCAGTTTGGGCAGATCCGCTCGATCCACGATCACCGCGTCGGGCTCGAGCAGTTTTTCGCGCAGCGCGGGGTCGAGCACGCGCGCATACAACATCCCGTCGGCATGCGCATCGATGCCCGAGACGAACACCGACAATCCGCCACGATCGGCCGGGCCGCGCCAGTCGGCGTCGATCCACTGGAACGGTTCGACCCGGCGCACGGACGAATCCATCAGCAGGCGCATCTCGCTGTCGCGCGGAATCGGGCGGCCCAGCTCGATGCTTTGCGTGCCCGGATAACCAACCCACAGATCGCCGCCGGATTGGTCGATGTACACCGCCGCGCTGCCGAAGATGCCCAGCATCAGTGCCGCCTGCATCAGCAGCAGCAATCCGGAGAACGCGACCGCGACCGCCGCCGGCAGGAACCGCCGCCATTCGTGGATCAGCGTCTTGCGCGCGAGCGCGACCATCAGCGCGCCGCTTCCGCAAGCGGCGGCGCGCCGCCAAGCGCCTTGTACAGCGCGACATAAGCCAGCGCCTGCGCCTGTTCGGCTTCCAGCAATTCCAGTCGCGACTGGATCAATGCGATCGTCGCCGTCGCCTGGTCCATGCCGTCGGCGAGACCGAGCCGACGCCCGCTGGCGACACTGCGTCCATCGCGTTCGCGCGCCGCGACCATCAAGCGCAGGTCACCCGCGCGCGCGCGTTGTGCATGCCAGGTCGCCAGGGCGGTTTCGGTTTCCGCGACCGCTTCGAGTACGGTTTCGCGGTAGCCATCCACCGCCGCCGACAAGCCAGCCTCTTTCGCGCTGACGCGTGCGCGGCGTGCGCCCCAGTCGAACAAGGGCATGTCGATGATCGGTCCGAACGAAGTCACCGCGCGACCGAATCCGAGTTCGCCACCGCTGATCGTGGTCGCTGAGGTGATTCCACCCACCAGGCTCAGCCGTGGATACAGATCGGCCCTGGCGATGCCCAGCTCGCCGGCGGCTGCGAGCACCGTGCTTTCCGCGCGGCGGATGTCCGGGCGCGTACGCAGCAGATCGGCCGGCAGCGTGGCCGGTGCTTCGGCAGTCAATGAAGGCGGCGTGCCCGGAACGAGCAGAAACGGCGGTGGCTCGGCTTGTCCGCACAACACGGCGATTTGTTGCGCGCTCGCATCGGCGCGGATGCGCGGCTCGGCGAGCGCGGCATGGGCCTGGGCGAGGTCGGCATCGGCACGCGCAAGCTCGGCATCGGCGGCCAGGCCAAGTTCGCGCCGACGCTGGGTCAGCGCACGCCGTGTGCGCGATGCATCGGCGATCTGCTCAAGCAAATCCGCCTGGTGTTGCGCGCCGCGCAACGCCAGGTAATCGCGCACGACCTCGGCGACCAGGGTCACGCGCGCACCTTGCAGGTCGGCAGCGGCGGCATCCACGCCAGCGCGCGTGACCCGATGCGTACTCTGCGCACGACCGAACAGGCCGATTTCCCACTGCGCGTCGATGCTGCCTTGCAGATAACTCGTGGTGGCGTCGGGGTCGGGCGTCGCCAGCGTCCCTGCGCGCAGCGTGGGGCGGAAATCCGCGCGTGCGGCGGACGCCAGCGCGCGCGCGGCGATCAGCCGCGACCGCGCCTGGGCGACGCTGAGGTTGTCGGCCAATGCGTGTTCGACCAGCGCATCGAGTCGCGCATCGCCGAACGCGTGCCACCAGTTTTCCAGGTCCGGCGCGCGCGCGGCATTGCGCCCGGCATCGCCCGTCTCGGCGTTGCGCCATTGCGCGGGGGTTTGCGGCTGCAGGTCGGGCATCGTCGCCAGCGACTGGCAGCCGGCGAACAACGTCAGGCACAGCGCGCACGCTGCGCGCCGCAGGCGCTCGATCGAAACCATCTTGATCGATCTCACCCGGAGCGTGACCAAGGCGTGTGATTGAAAAATGCCGCGCCCGGAGGGGTAAGCCGTTGCGTTTGCAAGCCCGAGGCTTGCGCAACGGCGCACGCGCGCGCCCTGCGCGTGGGCAGGCATCCCGGCTATGTAGCGTCCAGATGAAGATTGACGCACGCAATCGCCCGTAGAGTGAACGTGAGCATGGCGCGCCCGGAGGGATTCGAACCCCCGACCAATGGCTTCGGAAGCCACTACTCTATCCAGCTGAGCTACGGGCGCGCGGTTTCTCATTGTAGCTGCGCGAGCGTTTCCTGCCCACACGCGAACGCTGTGACAATCGCAGCGGTCGCGTTGGCGGTGATCGGCTTAACGCGATCTGAGTACACTGCGCGCCACGGACCCACGGCCCCTTATGGATTCTGCCAAAGCCAAACTGCGCGTGCTGCTGATCGAAGACCAGCGGGCGATGGCCGAGAACATCTGGGAGTTCCTGGAGTCGTGCGGGCAGGTGATGGATCACGCCGCCGACGGTCAGTCCGGCCTGCAGCTCGCGATCGACAACACCTATGACGTGATCGTGCTCGACATCGGCCTGCCCAGGCTCGACGGCATCGAGGTGTGTCGGCGCTATCGCGCGCAAGGCGGCGCCGCGCCGATCCTGATGCTGACCGCGCGCGACCAGCTGGAAGACAAGCTGCTCGGTTTCGAGTCCGGCGCCGACG
>JANXZP010000246.1 GCA_025355485.1 Pseudomonadota bacterium | reverse complement strand
CGAGGCGATGCGCGCGATGTTGGCCCCTGCGATGTTGATGGACGCAGCATTGGCCGATCCCGATCGCCCGCATGCACTGATCGCAGTGCCGCTGCATCCGAAACGCCTGCGCCAGCGCGGCTACAACCAGGCACTCGAACTTGCGCGGCCGCTCGCGAAAGCGTTCGCGATTCCGCTACTGCACGACGGACTGCATCGCATCCGCGACATCGTTCCGCAGATCGGCCTCGGCGCACTCGCGCGACGCCGCAATCCGCGCGGCGCGTTTGCGATCGGCGCCGACACACTACCCCCACGCGTCGTGCTCGTCGACGACGTGATGACCACCGGCGCGACCCTGCACGAATGCGCGCGCGTGTTGCGCTCAGCTGGCGTGCATCGCGTGGACGCCTGGGTCGCTGCGCGGGTGCCGCGCTAGCGCATCGCCACGCCCAGCACGATGCCCACGAACACCGTCGCACCGACCCAGTTGTTGTGCAGGAATGCCTTGAAACATCCATCACGCGATCGGTTGCGCGCGATGTGGAATTCCCGCGCGATCAGTCCTGCGGCAACAGCCACTCCGATGTAATAAGCCGGTGCGAGCGTTGCGCGCTGGCCGAGCAGGATCAGCGCTGCGAGGAACAGCGCGTACAACACGCCTTGCACGACCAAGTCGGCTTCGCCGAACAGGATCGCGGTGGATTTCGCGCCCGCGCGCAGGTCATCGTCGCGATCGACCATCGCATACCAGGTGTCGTAGGCAGTCGCCCACACCACGTTGGCTAGGAACAGCAGCCACGCGATCGACGGTACCGTACCTTGCGTCGCCGCGAATGCCATCGGGATGCCCCAGCCGAACGCGAGGCCGAGATACACCTGCGGCACATACGTGTAGCGCTTGAGGTACGGATAACTCGCGGCGAGCAGCGCGCCGGCGAAACTCAGGTACACGGTCAACCGGTTCGTCAGCAACACGAGTCCGAATGCGACCAGCATCAGCGCCGCGAACACGGCCAGCGCCTCGCGTCCGCTGACTGCGCCGGTCGCGAGCGGCCGCGACTGCGTGCGTTCGACCTGCGGATCGAGCCAGCGGTCGGCGTAGTCGTTGATCACGCAGCCGGCCGAACGCGTCAGCCACACGCCGAGGGTGAAGATCAGCCACAGGCCGAACGACGGAAATCCGTCGGCCGCGAGCCACAGCGCCCACCACGTCGGCCACAGCAGCAGCAGGGTTCCAATCGGGCGATGGCCGCGGACCAGCAGCCAGTACTGGCCCAGCCGCTCGCGCCAATACGGTGTCGGTGCGCTCTCCTGCGGCGGGTGCGGCGGCGGACGCGGCGGTGCATGCTGCGGCGATGGCGCGCGGCGCGTGGAGGATTTTGACTTACGTCCGGCCATCGTCCAAGCGTAGCAAACCGATGCGTCGCCGAACCGCCGCCATGCCCCGGCGGCGTTATGATCGCCCTACCCACCTCGCGGGGGTACGCCATGCCTTATCACTGGGAATTCTTCAAGCACGCCGACCATTCGTTCGGGCTGTTCTATCCGCAGAACTACATCCTCGCCGCCTTCGACAACGATGCGCGTGCCCGCGAAGTCGAGGGACTGTTCGTGATCGACGGATTCGCCGACGACGATGTCGCTTACGCCAGCGGCGGCTTCGTCACCACCAAGCTCGAATCGGTCAAGGATGCGAGCCTGCTCGAGCGCATCAAGGCCGGCATCGCGCACATCGCCGGCACCGAACAGGGCTATCTCGACGACGACCTCAAGCACGCGCGGCGCGGCGGCGCGTTCGTGTTCGTGCATGCGCCGGACCATGCGAGCGCGGACAAGGCCACGCATCTGCTCAAGCGCGTGCATCCGGTGTATGCACGGCGCTACACGACGATGGCGATCGAGCGGATCGTGTATCCGAACCAGTCCACGCTGTAGCGAGGGATTACTTGCGGCGGATGCGCACCAGTACCTGCTGGCCGATCCGCAGGGAACCGCTATCCAGCGCGAGTACGCAATCGACCACGCGCGCATCCGGGCTTTGCTGCGGGTCGTCGCTGCGCCGCGCAGCGCCGAACACCTCGCCGACGCGCAGCACGTGCGCGCTCAGCGTCGTGCCCGGGTTCGCATCGGGGATCACTTCGGCGCGCATGCCCGGGCGCACCGCATCGACGAAGGCCTCGCCGAGTTCGGCGCGCACGATCAGCGGGCGATCCGGCAACACGCGCAGCAGTTCCTTGCCCGACTGCACGGCGACGCGATCCCCGACCTGCACTTCGCGCGCGACGATGCGGCCGGCGGCCGGCGCGCGGACGGCCATCTGCCCGCGTTCGAACTGTGCCGTGGCCAGGTGTTGGCGCGCGATGGCGATGCCGGACTGCGCGGCGTCGAGTTCGGCCTTCAGCACGGCAAGCGCATTGCGCGCATCGTCGGCCGCCTGCCCGGTCGCGGCGCCGTCGGTCGCGGCCGCGCTCAATCGCTTCGCTTGCTGCACCAACGCCGGAAGTTTCACCGCGATCGTCCTCGCCTGCGCACGCGATTGTTCGAGTTCGGCCTGCGCACTGGCCACGGCCATCTCGGCCGGACGCGGATCGAGTTGCACCAGCACGTCGCCGGCTTTCACGCGATCGCCATCATTCGCGTTCACTGCCATCGCGATGCCGTCGCGGCTGGCGCTGATCGTCAACAACCCACCTTCGACATCGACCCGCCCGCGCGCGACCGCCGCCGCATCGGACGTCGCGGTTTTCGGCAGGTCGGCGTTCGCCGGTTTCGAGCAGGCGCACAGCGCGATCGACAGCAACGCGACGAATGCAGCGCTGCGCAACGGATGAAAAATCATGGTGGTGTTTCCTCCAGCGCAACGGTGGCCCTGCGTTCGGACAGTATTCTGCCGTCTTCCATCGCCAGCACGCGCTCGGCATGGGTGTTCAGGCGCGGATCGTGGCTCACGCACAGCACGGTGGTGTCGTGGCGTCGCGCGATGCGGTGCAGGGTGTCGATGACGCTTTGTCCGCTGGCCGCATCGAGCGAACTGGTCGGTTCGTCGGCGAACAGCAGCGCCGGTTCCTTGGCGATCGCGCGCGCGATCGCGACGCGCTGTTTTTCGCCGCCCGATAGCGAGTCCGGCCGCAAATTCGCGCGCGCGCCGAGCCCGACTTCCTCCAGCGCCGCCAACGCACGTTTGTTCGCGCGGCTGGTGTTGAAGCCCAGGTAGCTCAACGGCAGGGACACCTGTTCGAGCGCGGTCAGCGCGGGAAACAGGTTGAAGCCCTGGAATACGAATCCGGTGTGATGCAAACGAAATCGTTCGATCTGGCGTTCGTCGAGCTTGGCCAGGTCCTCGCCCAGCGCGACCACGCGGCCTTCATCGGCGTACATCAGGCCGCTGAGGATCGACAACAACGTGCTCTTGCCGCAGCCCGACGGACCGGAGATCAGGGTCAGTTCGCCGGCGTTGATCTCCAACGACAGGTCGCGCAGCACCTCGATGTGCGCGCGTCCGTTTCCGAACGATTTCCACAGCGATTCGGCCTTGAGCATATCGAGCCTTCAGCGCATCAAGGTGGCG
>JANXZP010000222.1 GCA_025355485.1 Pseudomonadota bacterium | reverse complement strand
TGGTCGGGACAGAGGGATTCGAACTCTCGACATCCAGCTCCCAAAGCTGGCGCTCTACCAGGCTGAGCTATGCCCCGCTTGTTGTGTGTCACGCAGGTCGCATCGAGCTTGCGCATCGATGCAACACCATCGTGGGTGCCTGAGACAAGAAAGGGTGCCTAAGCACCCCGCCTTGACCGATTGTCTGGCGCGCCCGGAGAGATTCGAACTCCCGACCACCAAGTTCGTAGCCTGGTACTCTATCCAACTGAGCTACGGGCGCATGCAGCGCGCAATTATGCGGATGGTGTGGGGTGGCGTCAATTGCCACACGACATGGAATGGCCTTACAGGAAACGCGAGGCCCCTTCGGAGCCACATGCTTATCTGGCGCAGAGGATATGCGGGATTGCTCGGCCCATCCGTGGCCTCACCCTGCGGGGCCAGCCTGCGCCTGTCCAAATTCGTTGCGGACGAACTGGGTTCTCATCAAATCCCTCTCACGCCACATATGCAAAAGGCCCCTCGCGGGGCCCTTGCGTATATGGCGGAGAGAGAGGGATTGCTCGGCCCATCCTTGGGCCTCACCCCTTCGGGGCCAGCCTGCGGCTGTCCAAATTCGTTCCTGACGAATTTGTCGAACCGGAGGGTTCGCATCTAGGCCCTCTCTCTCCGCCAGATACGCAAAAGGCCCCACTCGGGGCCTTTTGCGTATCTGGCGGAGAGAGAGGGATTCGAACCCTCGATCAGGCTTTTGACCCGATACTCCCTTAGCAGGGGAGCCCCTTCGGCCTCTCGGGCATCTCTCCGGAACTTGAATTTTACGACACTGATACGTGCATTTAGCTGACTCCGCTCGGCTTCCTGCCTCGCCCGAAAATTCACTCGATCTGCCTAGCAGATCGAAACCGCGAATTTTCGACCTCTCGGGCATCTTTCCGGATTCGTGGTGTTGCAACCAGCGCGGCCTCGCGCGGATGGGTCGAAAGCGCAGGTGTTCGATCTGCCGACCAATCGGCTGTCGCGACCGGCTGCGCAGGATACCGGCTAAGCAGGCGCAGGTAAACCGGAATATGGGTCGGCGCCATCGGGCGTTGCATCGGGCGCGTGCGATCCTGTCGCTGGATGCTCGCCGCGATGGATGCGCTGGAAGATTTCCTCGCGGTGCACCGCGACGTCTTTCGGCGCGGTGATGCCGATGCGCACTTGGTTGCCCTTCACGCCGAGTACTGTAACGGTCACCGAATCGCCGATCATCAGGGTTTCGCCCACCCTACGGGTCAAGATCAACATCTTCCTTCTCCTTCCCCGGCGTCCATCCCGGGGCGTGCGCCTGACATCGCCAGAGTGCGGCGGCGGGTGCCGTCGCGGTCAGGTTGCTTAGCACGATGGTATCGGTCGCCATGTTCATGTGCAATAAATGCCCAAAATGGCACACGAATCGTGCCGACGTGGTCACACGACGCGTTCCGCGACCCAGGAGCGCACGCCATCGAGCGCCGCGCGCAGAGCCGGGCCGTCCTCGCCGCCGCCCTGCGCGAGATCGGCGCGCCCACCGCCTTTGCCGCCGATCTGCGCGGCGATATGCGCGAGCAATTCGCCGGCCTTGACGCGTTCGAGCGCGCTGCCGTGCACGCCCGCGATCAGCGTCGCGCGACCGTCGGCGACCGAAGCCAGCACGATCACGGCATCGCCGAGTTGCTGCTTGAGTTGGTCGACGCTCTCGCGCAACGCTTTCGCGTCGACGCCCTCGACCCGCGCTGCGACCAGGCGGATCGATCCGATTTGCTGCGCGGACGCAGCCAGATCGTTCGCAGCGCCGGCATTCGCCTTGGACTTGAGTTGATCGAGTTCGCACTCGGTCTTCTTCTGACGATCGATCAACTGGCGCAGTTTCTCTTCGGCATCGGAAACGCCGCCGCCGAGCAAGCGCGCGAGTTGCATCAAGCGGTGTTCCTCGTTCGCGATGTGCTCGAGCGCGCCCTGCCCGGTCACGGCCTCGATGCGGCGCACGCCCGACGCAACGCCAGATTCGCCGAGCAGCTTGAACACGCCGATATCGCCGGTGCGATGCACATGCGTGCCGCCGCACAGTTCGGTCGAAAAATCGCCCATCTTCAACACGCGCACGTTCTCGCCGTATTTCTCGCCGAACAACGCCATCGCGCCGAAATCCAGCGCTTCCTGCATGCCCATCTGGTGCACTTCGGCTTCGACGTTGCGACGGATCTCGGCGTTCACCATCGCTTCGATCTGCGTGAGTTGCTCGTGCGAAACCGGCTGGAAATGCGAGAAATCGAATCGCAATCGATCCGGCGCAACCAGCGAACCTTTCTGGGTGACGTGTTCGCCAAGCAATTTGCGCAGAGCGGCGTGCAGCAAGTGTGTCGCCGAATGATTGAGCACGATCGCTTGGCGGCGCGCGCCATCCACGCTCGCCTCGACGATATCGCCGACGCGCAGCGTGCCGGCAACAACTTCGCCGACATGTCCAAAGAACGTCCCGGCCAGCTTGGCCGTGTCATTGACCGCGAAACGCACAGCGCTGCCGGCACTGAGCGAACCCGTATCGCCCACCTGGCCACCGGACTCGGCATAGAACGGCGTGCGATCCAGAACCACCGTGCCTTCCTCGCCGCCAGCCAGCGCATCTACGCTGCGGCCATCGCGCAGGATCGCGACGATGCGCAGGCTATCGGCAGCGAGCCGCTCGTAGCCGAGGAATTGGGTCGGCGGAAGACTGGCGACGAGTTCGGCCGGAAGCGCCGTGACTCCACCGAACTTGCCCGCTGCGCGCGCGCGCTCACGCTGCTGTTCCATCAGCGATTCATACTGCTGCATCGCGTTACCCGCGAGACGTACGAGCGCATCCTTTTCCCGCAAGATGTCGATGATCAGGTCGGGCGGACAGCCATACGTGTCATGCAGCAGGAATAGTTGCTCACCGTCGAATTCTTTGTCACTGGACTGCAACGCAGATTCCAAACGCATCATCCCTGCATCAAGTGTTGAAGCGAATGCTGCTTCCTCGGATTTCAAAGCTTGTTCGATCAGCTTCTGTTTCGTCTGGAGCTCGGAATACGCGTCACCCATGACATCGACCAGCGGCTGCACCATTTTCCAGAACAACCCGTCGGCGCTCAATCCACCAATCTTCCAGAAGTGCCTGACGGCTCGGCGAATGATCCGACGCACGACATAGCCGCGTCCTTCGTTCGACGGCAGCACGCCGTCGACGATCAGGAAGCTGCATGCGCGGATATGATCGGCAATCACGCGCAGCGACTTGTTACCAAGGTCGTAATCCTGTTCTCGCGCCCACACCAACTTGGCCACCGCGCGGATCAGATGCTGGAACAGGTCGATCTCGTAGTTTGAATGCACGTGCTGCAGCACGGCCGCGACGCGCTCCAGTCCCATGCCGGTGTCGACGCACGGCGCCGGCAATGGATTGAGCGTGCCGTCGACGCTGCGGTCGAACTGCATGAACACGAGGTTCCAGATCTCGATGAAACGGTCGCCGTCTTCGTCCGGCGATCCCGGCGGTCCGCCGGGAATGTGCGCGCCGTGGTCGTAGAAAATTTCGGTGCACGGACCGCATGGGCCGGTGTCGGCCATCTGCCAGAAATTGTCGCTCGCGTACGGCGCGCCCTTGTTGTCGCCGATGCGCACGATGCGGTCGTCCGGCAAGCCGATGTCCTTGTGCCACAGATCGTAGGCCTCGTCGTCGGTGTGATAAACGGTGACGAGCAGCCGCTCCTTCGGCAAGCCCCACACATCGGTCAACAGTTTCCACGCGAACTGGATCGCTTCCTTCTTGAAGTAATCGCCAAAGCTGAAGTTGCCGAGCATCTCGAAGAAGGTGTGGTGGCGCGCGGTGTAGCCGACCTGGTCGAGGTCGTTGTGCTTGCCGCCGGCGCGCACGCAGCGCTGCGAGGACGCGGCACGGCGGTAGCTGCGTTTCTCTGCACC
The DNA here is from genome assembly GCA_025355485.1 of Pseudomonadota bacterium. Classification (GTDB taxonomy): domain Bacteria; phylum Pseudomonadota; class Gammaproteobacteria; order Xanthomonadales; family Xanthomonadaceae; genus SZAS-103. The sequence goes on along the minus strand of JANXZP010000222.1, from coordinate 1,130 downwards.
GAGGAAGACATCCTTGAACTGCACCATGCCCGCATTCGTGAACAGCAGGGTCGGGTCGTTGCCCGGCACCAGCGGACTCGACGGCACGACTTCGTGGCCATTCGCATGGAAGAACTCCAGAAAACTGCTGCGTATCGCGCTGGTGGACATCGGGGTGCTGGTGGCCATGGACTTAGGTGTTCGCAAAGGAATGGGGTTGGCAGCGGAATCGGTGCGGGCATCAGATCGCCGCACAAGACGTAATGCGGGCAGAACAGAACGGGGCAAGCGGGGGCGCCGCAGCGCAGATGCAAGAGTAGCAGGCCGCGCCGGACGGGTCAGCGCGGTGGCCTCAATCTTCTTCGGATGCGTCGTCCGATGACGTTTGCCGCGCGCCGACCGCAGCAAACGCGCTCGCATGGTCAAAACCGCGGCGCAGCAGGAAGTCGATCGCCTTGCGGCGCTGCTTGGGATCGGCAAGCTTTGCGCCCGGATAACGGCGCGCGACCAGTTCGCGTGCGGCGGCGGGCCAGTCGGTTTCGCAGGCACCCAGCGCGACCGCGATCTGCTCGGCCGTCAGGGCATGTGTACCTAGTTCGGCTCGGATGCGCTGTGGACCGTAACCGGCGGAAGCTCGAGTACGCGCGAGCGCACGCGCGAAGCGGCCGTCATCCTGATAGCCGAGTTCGGCCAGCCGATCGAGTGCATCGTTTGACTTCGCGGGTTCGGCGCCGCGATCGGCCAGCTTGCGCTGGAGTTCGCGCCGCGAATGTTCGCGCCGCACCAGCAGGCCGAGTGCTTTCTGGTAGGGATCGATGGGCGGCCTATCGACTGCCGCATCGGTTCTGCCAAGCCCGGAGTGGCGTCTCTTCACATCGCGCCCATCACCACAGCGATTCATTCGGTTGTGGGATTCTCCGTCCATGGTTCGACAAGCCCACCACGAACGGAGAATTCACCTGCCCATCGCAAAATGTGCGATCCGCGATCAGGCCTCGGCTTCTTCGGCAGCGACCGCACCGATGATCAGGCCCGGCACGAACTTCTCGCGCAGTTTCGTTTCGAGATCCCTCGCCATCGAGGGATTTTCCTTGAGGTATTGCCGCGCGTTTTCCTTGCCCTGCCCGATGCGCTCGCCGAAGCAGCTGTAC
>JANXZP010000215.1 GCA_025355485.1 Pseudomonadota bacterium | reverse complement strand
GAACAACCCGCGCACCGTCGGCGGCGCGACCGGCGTGACCATGGAGCGCTGGTCGCTCGGTATCGCCCTCTCATACGCGATGGTGTTGCCGCTGGTCTGGCTGACCAATTTCGACACTGGGCTGGTGTTCTGGCGACGCGCTGATTTCGAGGTGCTGGGCGGTTACAACGAAAGCCGCATGTTCGCCGAGGATGTGGATTTCCTCTGGCGGCTGCGTCGACTCGGTCGCGGACGCGACCAGCGCCTAATTCGACTGCGGCGCGTCAAGGCGATCACCTCGACGCGCAAGTTCGATGTGCACGGCGACTGGCATTACTTCGCGCAGATGCCGGCGCAGGCGTGGAGCATGCTGCGGAACCCCCATGGCTTGAACGAATTCGCCCGTCGCTACTGGTACGACGGACGCTGACGTCTTCACCGACTCGAACGCATCAATTGTTCGGCGTCGATGTCGTCTGCTTGGGATAGTCGATCTTGCTGATCGTGCCGTCGGCGTGCTGACCAACGAACGTTCCATGATAGGTATGGGTGTGACCGTCGAAGCGAGTGCTCAGTGCATCGAGCTTCTGGCCGAGACCTGCAATCACGCCATTGGTGTTGTTCATGTACGCATCGACCGAACCCTGATGCGCTTTCAGATCCTCGATCTGCTTGCCGAATCCGATATTGATGAAACCGATGCCGGCCTTGGCCTGGCCCGCTGCATCGCTGGCCTCCTGCAGCTTCTTCTCATCGGCGGCAAGTCGCGACTGCAATGCGTTGATCGTCATCTCCAGGCGATTGATGCGTTCCTGCGGCGACTCCTCGTCATGCGGCACCGGCGCGAGGTTCTTCGGCAAGTTCACCCGGGCTTGCGCGAACGCGGAAGAGAACACGAGCGGCGCGCATCCAAGGATCGCGATCGCAAGAAAGGTAGCGGGAAGGATGCGTGTACGCATGATGTGGACTCTGGCTTGGGGGAGTTCGCACTATCGCAGAAATGCCTTGCGTCCGACATCGCCCCACGGCAAGCAGGAAGGAAAGGCCTGTAGAAGCGGGCTTAGGCTATCCGAACGCGTCGGGCTTTCCTGTTCGGCCCATCGCCAGTCATCGTGTCGCCGTGGTCATCCGGCCGGAGATTGAACCGGGAAATATTTCTCCCGGCGATAACGTTGCAGGGGTTTTTCCACGAAATGTATGGCGAGCATCGAACAGAGGATGACGCCTGCCAAGGCGTAGATGAACCCGTGGGCGATGCCATACATTTCGAGCAGGCTGTATGCCAGGAACTGGAAAAAATACATTGGATACGACAGCTCGCCGATCCTGCGGTCAAGTTGTAGCTTGCGGGTATACGCCGCGATGGGGGAAATGCACAGCGTGGTGATGGACATGAAGAAGAAATAGGCCGGGTATTCACCGATCGCCATTTCCAGCGCCTGGTAAAAAACCAGCATGGCCGCAAGCAGCGCGACCATGGCGTACGCAATCGCCACGTGCCGCGTGGTTACCGCGCGCCCTTCCAGGAATCGATGGTAGAACTTGTAGCCGATGGCGCCCAGCATGAAATAAATCATGGTCGCGCCCAGGTAGTCGCGCACCGTACCTTGCGAGTAGTAGTAATACGCAAGCGCCGCCGATAGCGCTGTCATCCACCAGAAGCCCTGCTTGCTGCGCAGCACGATGGGACCCATGACGACGAGCGCGAATTCATTGGCGAGCGTCCATGCCTGCCTGAGCGCCAGCGCCAGCGGCACGTCCTGCCCGTTGAGGCCATGCACATTGAAGATCGCCGGCAGATAGAGCGTGATATTCGTTAGCCAGAACCCGGGCGAAACCATGCGCTCCGGACTGATCAGACGGGAAGCAGACAGCCCACGCGCCTGCGCCCACAGCGACAGCGACAGCAGCAGGAACAAGCTGAGGTAATAGACGGGCAGCAGGCGGATGATCCGATAGATGTAAAAACGGACCGCGCTCGCCTGGGCAAACTTCGTCTCCAGCAGCAACTGGGTATAGAACCCCGAAACAAGAAAAAACGTATTGACCTTGATCGCGCCGTGGATATAGCCGGCCCACATGTAGGGAAGCCACGTGTCCAGTTCGGAACTGGTGAATACCAGTTTGTAATGACCCACCATGACGGCGAAGGCCAGAATAAATCTCAATATCCCCATTCACCGAGTCTAGCTATCCAACCCTGCACCCCACAAGGAAAGGCAACGTCCATCACACTGTCGCGGTGACTCACGGTGGCGTTGCTGCTGGAGTCCGCCTGATGCGCAGGGCACAAAAAAGCCCCGCCGAAGCGGGGCTTTTTTTGAAAGTGCGGCCATGGACGGCCGCCTTTTCTTCGCGATCACGGACGATCGCACAAACGGCTCATCAGAAATCCATGCCGCCCATGCCGCCCATGCCACCACCGCCACCACCACCGTGGCCGTGCGACTCTTCCTTCTTCGGCGCCTCGGCGACCATCGCTTCGGTGGTGATCATCAGGCCGGCGATCGAAGCCGCATTCTGCAACGCGCTGCGGGTGACCTTGGTCGGATCGAGGATGCCCATCTCGAGCATGTCGCCGAACACGCCGGTCGCCGCGTTGTAGCCGTAGCTGCCCTTGCCGGCGACGATCTGGTTCAGTACCACGCTCGGCTCGTCGCCGGAATTGGTGACGATTTCGCGCAGCGGCGCTTCCATCGCGCGCTTGGCGATCAGGATGCCGTGGTTCTGGTCCTCGTTGATGCCTTTCAGGTCGCCCAGCGCATTCAACGCGCGAATCAACGCAACGCCGCCGCCCGGGACCACGCCTTCCTCGACGGCCGCACGGGTTGCGTGCAGTGCGTCTTCGACGCGCGCCTTCTTTTCCTTCATCTCGATCTCGGTGCTCGCGCCGACCTTGATCACCGCAACGCCGCCGGCCAGCTTGGCCACGCGCTCCTGCAGCTTTTCCTTGTCATAGTCGGACGAGG
>JANXZP010000160.1 GCA_025355485.1 Pseudomonadota bacterium | reverse complement strand
GACGATGGCCTGTACCGCGAGCTTGGCGATGCGCTGCAACGCGCGACGCCGGACTGGCGGGTGACGATCCTCGCCGGCGATGAATCGCTTGCGCGTGCGACCGGCCTGCGCGCACACAAGCGCTATGCGTTTTTCAACGGTGCGCTCGAATGCATGCTGCTGGTGTGCGACCGCGCGCGATCGGCTTTAAGTCCGCCACAAGCCGACGGAAGCGCGAAGGCTGCGACGCCGCTGTCGGAAGGCGCGCCCCCCAAGGGGACTTCCTCCGGGGCACAGATGATCGCCAACCGGCTGCGCAAGAACATCCGAAAGTTCAAGTCGTGGCGGCAGCGCGAAGGCGTGGATTGCTACCGCGTGTACGACGCCGACTTGCCCGAATACGCGGCTGCGATCGACGTCTATGCCGAAGCTGCCGATGGCGTCGAAGCGCCGCGCACCTTCCTGCATGTGCAGGAATACCAGGCGCCGTCCACGATTCCGGAAGCCGATGCGCGCCGTCGTTTCGGCGAACTCGTGCGCGCGGCGACCGACGTGTTCGAATTGCCGCGCGACAGCATCGCGATCAAGACCCGCGCGCGCGGCAAGGGCGGCAGCAAGTACGGCGCGATCGAGAAACAGGGCGAATTCCTGGTCGTGCGCGAGGGTGCGGCGAAACTGCGGGTAAACCTGTTCGATCACTTCGACACCGGCCTGTTTCTCGACCATCGTCCCTTGCGCGCGCGTATGGCGATGGAGGCGCGCGGCAAACGATTCCTCAACCTGTTCGCCTACACCGGCGTGGCGAGCGTGCAGGCTGCGGTCGGCGGAGCGGCGCAGACGACCAGCGTTGATCTGTCGGCGACGTACCTGGAATGGGCCGCGGCGAATCTCGCGCTGAACGGCCGCACCGGCAACGCGCATCGGCTGGTGCAGGCCGACGCGATCGCGTGGCTCGAAGCCGAACGCGGCGAATACGATTTGATCTTCTGCGATCCGCCGACGTTCTCGAACTCCGCGCGCGCCGAGGATTTCGACGTGCAACGCGAACACGTACGCCTGCTGCAGGCGGCGCTCGCGCGACTAACGCCGGACGGCGTGCTGTATTTCTCCAACAACTACCGGCGCTTCCGGCTCGATGAGGAAGCATTGGCAGGCACTGCTGCGCACATCCGCGACATCAGCACACAGACGATTCCGCCGGATTTCGAGCGCAACCAGCGCATCCACCGCTGCTGGGAGCTCACTCGATGAGCCGCAGAAACAATGCGGACAACGATGGTTTAACATCAGTGCATGCGGCGAACGGGCATGATGCGCAATACATGAACGACCACGCCAGCCCGACCACTGCACGCGCCCACGCCTGGACATTTTTCCGACAGTGGCTGAAGAACCCGTTGAAGGTTGCTTCAATCACGCCTTCCGGGCAGCAGCTCGCGCGGATGATGATGGCCGAGCTGCCGACAGGCGCGCGTCGCGTGATCGAACTTGGCGGCGGCACCGGCGTGTTTACCAGCGCGTTGCTCAAGCACGGCATTGCCGCAGACGATCTGATGGTGCTCGAACTCAACGACGAGCTGCATCTGCACCTGCAGCAACGATTCCCCATGGCGTACATCGTCAATGGGGATGCGCGTGAGCTCTCGAAGATCGCTGCCGAGAATGGCTACGCCGAGCGTGGACCAGCCGATGCGGTGGTCTCGGGCCTCGGTATGCTGTCGATGCCGAAGCAGTTGCAGCTCGACATCATGGCGGCGGCGTTCGCCTGCCTGCAGCCGCGTGGACGCTTCGTGCAGTTCACCTACGGGCCGGCGAATCCGATCGCGCAGGACGTGCTGGATGCGCTCGACCTCGATACCCGTCGCTCCACGACCGCGTGGCGGAACCTGCCGCCGGCCACGGTGTACGTTTACATGCGGCGGCAATCCGAGGCGATTCCCGCGGTGCCGATGCGGGGCGATCACCGCTAGGTAGCGTGTCTGCGCAGCGTTGCACCGGCAGAACCATCCGTTCCCGCCGCATTCCCTTGCCCGCACCAGCGCAGGCCGCACATCGGGTGCATGATTCGCACAACCCGTGCGGGTCGCCGCCGAGGGGATCGAATGCAGACCAATCTTTCCGACCCACATGGATGTGGGGAATGCACACAGGCGCCTGGAACGCCTGTAGCCACCAGTCGCATTCTGCGCAGCGTTCGCGGACGTCCCACGTCCGATGGCGCGGGCGTCAAGCTCACGCGGGTGATCGGCGGCGGCGAATTGCCCGATCTCGATCCGTTCCTGCTGCTCGACGAATTCGGCACCGACAAGCCCGAGGATTACCTAGCCGGTTTCCCCGACCATCCGCATCGCGGTTTCGAGACCGTCACCTACATGCTCGACGGCCGCATGCGCCATCGCGACAATCACGGCAACGAAGGCTTGCTGGTGCCGGGTTCCGTGCAATGGATGACCGCGGGCCGCGGCCTCGTGCATTCGGAAATGCCCGAGCAGGAATCCGGCCGCATGCGCGGTTTCCAGTTATGGGTGAACCTGCCTGCGCGCGAGAAGATGACCGCTCCGCGTTACCAGGAATTCGCGCCTGAAAGCATTCCGCTCGCGCATCCGGCGGATGGCATCACGGTGAAAGTGATCGCTGGCACAGTAGGTTCAGTGCGCGGCCCGATCGAACAGCCGGCGACCGATCCGCTGTACCTCGACATCACGCTCGCGGCCAACGTGCGTTGGGATTATGTGTTGCCTGACGGTCACAACGCATTCGCGTATGCGTTCGAGGGCGCGGCGACAATCGGCGAAAACGACGATGCGCGTGCGCTCGACACGCACGAACTCGCCGTGCTCGGTGGTGGCGATCGTTGCGTCGTCACCGCAGGCGAGGGTGGCGCGAGGTTGCTGCTGATCGCGGGACGCCCGTTGCGCGAGAACGTCGTGCGCCATGGCCCGTTCGTGATGAATACCCGCGAGCAGATCATGCAGGCATTCGTGGATTATCAGGAAGGGCGCTTCTGAGCCGTTGATTTTGAATGGCGGTGGTGCGCGTGCCGGCGCACCGTCGCGGCATGGACGCTCGCATGCGTGGCGACGGCGACCGCCGGAACCGGAATGACGGCTGCGGCGACGACGCGGGGCGGAATCGGGGTCGGGATGGGTGCGGGAACGGGCAGAGGAACGGGCACGACGATCGGTGCGGGAGGCGGCGCTTCGATACGCTTGAGTTCGCCGCGGAAATACACCTCGGCATCCACGGTTCTGCCGTCGGTGTAACGGATCTGGTAGGGCTGCCCGCTCATCGAGGATTTCGAGGCGCAGCAGGTGATGAAATCGATCGCGGTCTTGATTCGATCCCCTGCGTAATTGCGTTTCGTCCGCAGATGATCGGCGGCGGCCTTGCCGTCGTACGCGGTTCCATTGCGCACGAACTGCGCTCCAGGCAGCGTCTCGACGCTGTGGATCAGCGCGTCGATCTTCTGCTGTTCGGTCAATGGCGTCGCGAATGCGAACGCACCGACCAACAGGCCCAGCAACAACAACCAGCGCAGGTAACGATGCATTTTCAAGATTTCGCTCCAAGGAAATCGAGGCTTGCCTGCAGCATGCTGCGCATCCCTACCTGAAGCGCAGCCTCATCGAGGAAAAACTTCGGTGAATGGTTCGAGGGCGCGGTCGTCGCGTCCTGTCCGACGGGCGTCGAGCCGACCCAGAAATACACGCTCGGTACCTGCCGTGCGAACTCGGCGAAATCCTCCGAAGGCATCAGCGGCTTGCCATCGATCACGTGTTCGGCGCCGATCGCTTTCACGATGCTGGCCTTCACCCGCGCCGTCAGCGCGACGTCGTTGACGAGTACCGGATTGCTGTCGTTGATGGTCAGGTCGGCGGTCGCGCCGTTCGCGGCGGCGATGTGTTCGGACAGGAGTTTGAGGCTGTCGATCGCCTGTTGGCGCATGCCCGCATCGAACGTACGCAGCGTGCCGTGCATCTCGACCTTGTCCGGAACGATGTTGAAACGCGTGCCGCCGTCGATGACGCCGAAAGTGAGCACCGCAGGCTCATCGCTGAGGTTGAGCTTGCGGCTGACGATGGTCTGCGCGGCGGTGATGATCTCGGCCGACGTGACGATGGGATCGACGCCGTTCCATGGCATCGCGCCGTGGGTCTGGCGGCCGTGCACGACGAGCGAGAACGTATCCGAGCCCGCCATCGACGGCCCGGCCCGGACGGCGACTGTGCCGACGTTCAACGGACTGATGACGTGCATGCCGAACACCGCGTCGGGTTTGAAGTCGCGGAAGATGCCTTCCTTGAGCATCAGCTTCGCGCCGCCTTCCTCGCCAACCGGCGCGCCTTCCTCGGCGGGTTGGAAAATGAAAAGCACTTCGCCCGGAAGATCCTTGCGCATGCCCGCGAGCGCGGTCGCGATGCCGAGCAGCATCGCGGTGTGACCGTCGTGGCCGCAAGCGTGCATCACGCCAACGTCCTTGCCGAGGAAGGCGCGCCGGTTGGCGAGGAAGGCGGCGCGAAGCTGATGCTCAAGGAAGGCATCTTCCGCGACTTCAAACCCGACGCGG
>JANXZP010000096.1 GCA_025355485.1 Pseudomonadota bacterium | reverse complement strand
GTTCTCCCAGCTGTCGGTGTCGATGCCGACTTCGCGCTGGGTGACGATGCAGCCCTCGTGCTTGTGCACGAACTCGATCGGGTCCTCGATGGTGATGATGTGGCCGGTGGAGTTGAGGTTGCGGTAGCCGATCATCGCCGCCAGCGAGGTGGACTTGCCGGTGCCGGTGGCGCCGACGAACAGGATGATGCCGCGCTTGGTCATCGCCAGCGACTTGATCACCGCCGGCAGGTTCAATTCGTCGACGGTCGGGATCTTGGTCTCGATCCGGCGCAGCACCATGCCGACCTGGTTGCGCTGGTAGAAGCAGCTCACGCGGAAGCGGCCGAGGCCCGCCACGCCGATCGCGAAGTTGCACTCGTGGGTTTTCTCGAACTCCTCGCGCTGCGGCGGTGTCATCACGTTCAACACCAGGTCGCGGCTCTGCTGCGAGGTCAGCGCGGTCTGGGTGATCGGGCTGATTTTCCCGTTGACCTTCATCGACGGCGGCATGCCCGCGGTGATGAACAGATCCGACGCCTTGTTGTGCGCCATCAGCTTCAGGTAGGAGGTGAAGTCGATGCTGCTCATGGGTGCACTCCGTGACTCAATCGAACAACCGCTTGTCCTTGGCGTACTCGCGCGCGGTCGGCTTGGTGATCTGGCCGCGCTTGACCATGTCCTGCAGGCACTGGTCGAGGGTCTGCATGCCCATCGCCTGGCCGGTCTGGATCGACGAATACATCTGCGCGACCTTGTCCTCGCGGATCAGGTTGCGGATCGCCGGGATGCCGATCATGATCTCGTGCGCCGCGATGCGCCCGCCGCCGGTTTTCTTCAGCAGCGCCTGTGCGATCACCGCGCGCAAGCTCTCCGACAGCATGCTGCGCACCATCGGTTTTTCGCCAGCCGGAAACACGTCGATGATGCGGTCGATGGTCTTGGCCGCCGAGCTGGTATGCACGGTCGCAAACACGAGGTGGCCGGTTTCGGCGGCGGTCAGCGCGAGACGGATGGTTTCGAGGTCGCGCAACTCGCCGACCAGGATGTAGTCGGGATCCTCGCGCAACGCCGAGCGCAGCGCCTCGTTGAAGCCGTGGGTGTCGCGGTGCACCTCGCGCTGGTTGATCAGGCATTTCTGCGAGGTGTGCACGAACTCGATCGGATCCTCGACCGAGAGGATGTGCGCGTACTCGTTCTTGTTGACGTGGTCGATCATCGCCGCGAGCGTGGTGGACTTGCCAGAACCTGTAGGTCCGGTGACGAGGATCAGGCCCTGCGGCTGGTTGATGATCTCGCGGAACACCGGCGGGCAGGCCAGGTCTTCCAGCGTGAGGACCTCGGACGGGATCGTGCGGAACACCGCGCCGGCGCCGCGGTTCTGGTTGAACGCATTGACGCGGAAGCGCGCCATGCCGGGGATCTCGAACGAGAAGTCGACCTCGAGGAACTCCTCGAAGTCGCGGCGCTGCTTGTCCGACATGATGTCGTACACCAGCGCATGCACCTGCTTGTGTTCGAGGGCCGGGATATTGATCCGTCGCACGTCGCCATCGACCCGGATCATCGGCGGCAACCCGGCCGACAGATGCAGGTCGGATGCCTTGTTCTTGACGGAGAAGGCCAGCAGCTCTGCGATATCCATGCGCGTCCCCTTGCCGCTTAGAATGTACGTTCGATCGCAGTATAGCCCTAATCCGCAATTGTCAAACCAGCCCCCGGCAAGCCCTCGTGAGCGATCTGGCAACCATTCGCGCGAAACTGTTTGAACGCATCCGACGGGCCTCGCCTGTAAGTCCGGTCGCGTTGCTCGCGGTGTCGAAAACCCGCACTGCAGCGGAAGTGCGAGCGCTCGCGGTGCTTGGCCAGCGCGCGTTCGGCGAGAACTATGTGCAGGAAGCCGTTGCGAAGAAAGCTGAACTCGGAGAGACCGCGCTGGAATGGCATCTGATCGGCCACCTGCAGTCGAACAAGGCGCGCGAAGCCGCCAAAACGTTCGATTGGGTGCAGTCGGTGGATCGGATCAAGCTGGTCGCCGAACTCGCTCGCCATCGACCGGCGAACCTGGCGCCGCTGAACGTGCTGGTGCAGGTCAATATCGACGACGAAGCCAGCAAGCATGGCTGTCGACCCGACGATGCATTCGCACTGGCCGATGCGATCGCCGCCGAACCGCGGCTCGCGCTGCGCGGACTGATGGCGATCCCTGCGCCCGATCCCGACATGCAACGTCGACGCGCCGCGTTCCGCACGCTGAAACATCTGTTCGACGCACTTGCCGCGCGGCATCCAGGCATCGACACCTTGTCGATGGGCATGAGCGAGGATTTCGAGCTCGCGATCGCCGTGGGCGCGACGATGGTGCGGATCGGCACGGCGCTGTTTGGAGCGAGGCGGAGCTCTCGCGATATGCCTTGAATGGCATGTCGCGCCGCCTTGCCGACCAGCCAGGGATGGCTGGGCCGGAGTCAAACACCGTGGACGGTTACTCGCAGTAATTTGCAACGAAGCATCAAGTGAAAAATCGCAATCGATTCGACCTCGAGTTTTCTCCGTACGATGGCGCATGCGAGCGCGGTCGTTTACCGTGACGTGCACCTCTCCGCACAGCGACCCCAGACAGTGACCCAGGCACCTTCGGACCACCCCGACGGCACGATGCCGCGTATCGCTTTCATCGGCAGCGGCAACGTCGCCCGCAGCCTGATCGGCGGCCTGGTCGCACTCGGCGTGCCGGCCTCGACCATCGCGGTATCCGGGACGAATGCGCGGCTGCGCGCTTCGCTCGCGGACGACTTCGGCGTGCGCGTGCACAGAGACAACCAAGACGCCGCGCGCGACGCCGATATCTGGGTGCTCGCAGTCAAACCACAGGTGTTGCGCGTGGTCTGTGAAGAGCTGTCCGCGCTCGCGCGCGAGCAACGACCGCTGATTGTTTCGGTCGCCGCAGGCATCACCATTGCACAGGTCGAGCGTTGGCTGGATGCCGATGTGGCCGTCGTGCGCGCGATGCCCAACACGCCCGCGTTGCTCGGCGCCAGCGCGACCGCACTGTGCGCCAATCCGCATGCATCGTCCGCGCAATGCGCGCAGGCACAGCGCTTGTTTGAAGCGGTCGGCATCGCATTATGGGTCGATGACGAAACGCTGATGGACACGGTCACCGCGACCTCCGGTAGTGGCCCTGCCTATGTGTTCGCGCTCGTCGAAGCGATGCAGGCGGCGGCGCAGGCGCAAGGTTTGCCAAGCAGCATCGCACAAGCGCTGATTGCGCAGACGATCCTCGGCGCCGGGCGGATGCTGTGCGAATCCGGCGAGGATGCCGCGACTCTGCGGCTACGCGTGACCTCACCTGGCGGCGTCACCGCCGAAGCGTTGAAATGTTTCGAGGCGGGCGGATTTCGCGAACTGATCGCGAAGGGAATCGCCGCTGCGACTGCGCGCGGTGCTGAGTTGTCCGCTCAGAATGACGCTTGATCGCTGGACGCCCAATCGCGAACGATGCGCGCTATCGCTGCCACGCCATCGGTCAACGCGGCCGGCCCCGGTTGCAGGATCAGGGGCGACTTGATCTCGTGCAGTTGACCGTTGCGAACCGCCGGAATCGCGTCCCAACCGGTTCGCGCGGCGACTTTTTCGGGACGGAATTTCTTGCCGCACCACGAACCGATGATGATGTCCGGCGCGCGACGAATTACCTCATCGGGATCTTCGAGGATGCGCTGTTTCGCGAGCGATTCGACCGCACGCTCGGGAAAGATGTCGTCGCCGCCGGCGATGCGCACGAGCTCGGCGACCCAACGAATACCGGTGATCGGCGGCTCGTCCCATTCCTCGAAATAGACTTTCGGACGACACGGGAGTTTCGCGGCTTCGCCTGCAATCGCATCGAGCCCGCGCGCGAATCCATCGGCAAGCGCATTCGCCCTGTCGCTCGCACCGACCAGCGCGCCGAGCCGGCGGATGTAGTCGAGGATGCCGTCCACACTGCGATGATTGCTGATCCACACCTCGACACCGTGTTTGATCAAATCGGCCGCGATCCCGGCCTGGATGTCGGAAAACCCTATCACGAAATCCGGCTGCAACTTCAGGATCTCGTCGATCTTCGCCGAAGTGAATGCGCTGACTTTCGGCTTCTCGCGCCGCGCAATTGCCGGCCGCACGGTGAAACCGGAGATGCCGACGATTCGATCTTGTTCGCCGAGCAAATAGAGCGTTTCGGTCGGTTCTTCGGTGAGGCAGACGATGCGCTGCGGGCCAAAAATCACGGATACAGCATCCGCTTCGCCCATGCTCCATCGCGCAGGTCGTAGCGCTGGCGTTCGTGCAGCCGGTACGGCGCGCCGTACCAGAATTCGAATCCGTCGGGGATGACGCGGTAACCGGTCCAGCCCGGTGGGCGAGGTACGTCGCGACCTTCAAACTCGCGTTCGACCTCGGCAATGCGCGCCTCGAAGGTCGCGCGCGCATCCATCGTTTCGGATTGCTGCGATGCCCATGCGCCGATCTGGCTCAAGCGATCGCGGCTCGCGAAATACGCATCGGCTTCGGCATCGCTGACGACCTCCACCGCGCCTTCGATGCGCACCTGCACCTGTTTGCGCAGCGTCTTCCACAGGAACAACAGCGCAGCGCGCGGATTCTCGCGCAGTTCATGGCCTTTCTGGCTGGCGACATGCGTGTAGAACGCGAAGCCGCGTTCGTCGCAGGACTTCAACAGCACCGTGCGCGCCGACGGACGGCCATCGCGGGTGGCGGTGGCGAGGGTCATCGCGGTCGGTTCGGGGTCGCCGGACGCGCGCGCTGCATCGAGCAGTTCGCGGAACGTGGCGAGGGCTTCGGCATGGAGGTCGGTCATGCGTTATTGTCGCGCGATGGCAGCACGCGCGCATCCCATTTCGCAAGCGGGCTATGCGCCGGAGTTCGTCGGCGGCGTGCTGGACGATGCGCTGACGCATCGCAGCCGCGTGTATGGCATCGTCGGGTTGCAGGGCAGCGGCAAGTCCACCCTGGCCGCGCAGATGGCAGCGCTTGCGCAGACGCGCGGACTGTCGGTGGTCGTGCTGTCGATCGACGATGTCTATCTCGGCCGGCGCGAACGCCTGCATCTTGGTCACAGCGTCCACCCGTTGCTCGCCACCCGCGGCGCGCCCGGCACGCACGATGTGGCGCTGGCTTGCGCGACCATCGATTCCCTGATCGCTGGCGAACCAACCGCGCTGCCACGCTTCGACAAGATAGCCGACCGCCGCCTGCCGCCATCGCGCTGGATCAAGGTCGCAGGAAAACCAGACTTGATCGTGTTCGAAGGCTGGTTCCTGAAGGTGCCGCCGGAGGAACCTGACGCCTTGATCGAACCGTTGAACGCACTCGAACGCGATGCCGATCCGCACGGCATCTGGCGCGCGTACTGCAACCGCGCATTGGCCGGTTACGCGCCGTTGTGGGAGCGCATCGACCGCCTGCTGTTCCTGCAAGGTCCGGGCTTCGAGATCGTGCTGGATTGGCGCTGGCAGCAGGAAGCCGCGCTGCAGGCCGCGCATCCGCGGCGCAGCGCGATGTCGCGCGCGAGTGTCGATCGCTTCGTGCTGTTCTTCGAGCGCGTCAGCCGGCAGGCGCTACGCACGCTGCCGGTAATCGCCGACCGCACGATCCGGATCGATGCGGCGCGAAGGCCGATCGCTCCCTGAGCATCACTTGACGATGAAGGTCACCCGCAGGTTGACCCGCCATTCCATGATGCTGCCGTCGTCGGCGGTGACGACCTTGATCTCGTTCACCCACGCGCCCTTGATGTTCTTCACGCTTTCGGCGCACTTGTGCAGGCCGGTCTGTACCGCGTCTTCCATGCTTTTCACGGACGAGGAATTGAGTTCGATCACTTTGGCGACGGACATGGCGTACTCCTGAAGAGGAAAGATGTGCCGACGATGAACGCCGCGCAAAAGAACCCGGCGTACTCGCCCGACAATGCTAGCATCGGGGCATGAATCCGGCTCCGAATCTCGTGTTCGTCGGCCCCATGGGCGCCGGCAAAACCACCATCGGTACACGCGTCGCGGCCAAGCTCGGCCTGCGCTTCGTCGATGTCGATCATCGCCTGGAAGAATTGACCGGCGCACGCGTGCCGCTGATCTTCGAATGCGAGGGCGAAGCCGGTTTTCGTGCCCGCGAATCGGCGTTGATCGCCTCATTGTGTGCCGACAGCGGCCTGCTGATCGCCACCGGTGGCGGCGCGGTGCTTGATCCCGCCAGTCGCCAGCACCTGCGCGAACGCGGCTTCGTGGTGCACCTGCACCTGGATGTGGATGCGCAACTCGTGCGCCTCGCACGCGACCGCAGCCGTCCGTTGCTCGCCGAGGGCGATCGCCACGCCAAGCTCACCGCGCTCGCCGCGCAGCGCGACGCGCTGTACGCCGAAGTCGCCGACCTGCGCTTCGACTCGAACGGGCCGGGCCCGGCCGTTGCGGCCGAACGTCTCGCCGCGTTGCTCGCGACGCAATGGCAGCGCAGCGCCAATCATGCCGCCGCCTGAGATGCATACCCTTCACGTCGAATTGGGCGAACGCCGCTATCCGATCCGCATCGGCGCCGGATTGCTCGCCGATGCTGATGCATTCGCAGACATCGCATTCGGCCGTCATGTGCTGCTGGTCAGCGACAGCAATGTCGCGCCGCTGTATGCAGAACGCGTGCTGGCGATGCTGCCGAAGAATTGCGAAGCCGTATTGCACGTGATTCCTGCGGGCGAGACATACAAGACGCTGTCTTCGTGCGCAGCAGTGTTCGCGGCGCTGGCAAACATGCAGGCCAATCGCGACGCGCTGGTGATCGCGCTCGGCGGCGGCGTGGTCGGCGACCTCGCAGGCTTCGCGGCGGCATGCTGGATGCGCGGCGTGCGCTACGTGCAGATCCCGACCACCTTGCTGGCGATGGTGGATTCGTCGGTGGGCGGCAAGACCGCGGTGGACCTGCCGCAAGGGAAGAATCTCGTCGGCGCGTTCCATCAACCATCCGTCGTGATCATCGACACCGATACCCTGGCGACACTACCCGCGCGCGAGTTGTCGGCGGGCCTTGCCGAAGTCGTGAAGTACGGCGCGATCGGCGACCGCGCCTTCTTCGGCTGGATCGAGAAACACGCCGACGACTTGCTCGCACGCGATCCGGAAACACTGGCCGAAGCGGTCCGTCGTGGTTGCGCGCACAAGGCAAACGTCGTCGAGAAGGACGAAACCGAACAGGGCGCGCGCGCGCTGCTCAACTTCGGCCACACCTTCGGCCACGCTTTGGAAGCAGAAGCCGGTTTCGGTACATTGCTGCATGGCGAAGCGGTCGCGATCGGCATGATGCTCGCGGCACGGCTCTCGTCCGAACTCGGCCGCGCGCCCCTGCTCGACACTGCGCGCCTGGATGCATTGCTCGAACGCCTCGGCCTGCCGGTCGCGATTCCGGATGGACTTGCACCCGATGCGCTGCTTGCACGCATGCGGCTGGACAAGAAAAACGTCTCCGGCCAGTTGCGGCTGGTGCTGTGGCGCGGGATCGGCCGCGCCTACCTCGCCAAGGACGTGGACGCGCAGCGCGTGCTGGATTTGCTCGGCGACGAGTTGGGCAGCGCCAACGCGTGACGCGCGTCGGTTCGCGCTCGCCGGTTAGAATAGGCGGATGCGCATGCTGCTCCAACATCCACCCACCGCCGCCGAAGCCCCGCGATTCGTGCAACTGAGCCTGCAGCAGGATCTGCTCGGCGGTTGGCTGCTGGTGCGCGAAACCGGCCACATCGGCCAGCGCAGCACGGTCAAGCGCGAGCAATACCTAGAGCAGGATGCGGCGCTCGCCGCGTTCGAAAAGGCGCGCGACGCAAACCTGCGACGCGGCTTCCAGGTGATGTTTGCACAGGGTTCCGAGGCCCCGCGCCAATGACGATCGGGCCTCGCAACGATCGCCTGCTGCGCGCACTGCGCCGTGAATCCGTCGATTGCACGCCGGTCTGGCTGATGCGCCAAGCCGGCCGTTACCTGCCGGAATACCGCGCCACCCGCGCACGCGCCGGCAGTTTCCTCGCGATGGCGAAAACGCCCGAACTCGCGTGCGAAGTGACACTGCAACCGCTCGCGCGCTTCGACCTCGACGCCGCGATCCTGTTTTCCGACATCCTCACCGTGCCCGACGCGATGGGCCTGGGCCTGTATTTCGTCGACGGCGAAGGCCCGAAATTCGAGCGCCCGATCCGCAGCGTTGCCGATGTCGACAAATTGTTC
>JANXZP010000090.1 GCA_025355485.1 Pseudomonadota bacterium | reverse complement strand
ATTAGATGTGGCATCGTCGGCTTGCCGAATGTCGGCAAATCGACGCTCTTCAACGCGCTGACCAAGGCCGGTATCGCTGCGGCGAATTTCCCGTTCTGCACGATCGATCCGAATGTCGGCGTGGTGCCGGTGCCGGATCCGCGCCTCGACGAACTCGCGGTGATCGTCAAACCGCAGAAAGTGATTCCGACCGCGATGGAGTTCGTCGATATCGCCGGACTGGTCGCGGGCGCGAGCAAGGGCGAAGGCCTCGGCAACAACTTCCTCGCCCACATTCGCGAGGTCGATGCGATCGCGCACGTGGTGCGCTGTTTCGAAAACGGCGACATCGTGCACGTGGCGGGCAAGATCGATCCGATTTCCGACATCGAGACCATCGATACGGAACTCGCACTGGCCGACCTCGATTCGGTCGAGAAAGCGCTGAACAAGGCCGAGCGTTCGGCCAAGACCGGCGACAAGGAAGCGATCGCGAAGAAGGATGTGCTCACCCGCTTGCGCGACGGGCTCGACCAGGCCAAACCCGCGCGGGCGTTGGGTCTCAGTGCCGACGACAAGGCGCTGGTGCGCGACCTGTTCCTACTCACGCTGAAACCGGTCATGTACGTCGCCAACGTGCTGGAAGACGGCTTCACCGACAATCCGTTCCTCGATCGCGTGCGTGAACGCGCGGCGGGCGAAGGTGCGCAGGTGGTGCCGGTGTGTGCGGCGATCGAGGAAGAACTCGCGCAGATGGACGATGCTGACAAGGGCGAATTCCTCACCCACATGGGCCTCGACGAGCCGGGCCTGAACCGGGTGATCCGCGCGGCTTACGCGTTGCTCGGATTGCAGACGTATTTCACTGCTGGCGTGAAGGAGGTCCGTGCGTGGACGGTGCTGGCAGGCTCGACCGCGCCGCAAGCCGCCGCGGTGATCCACACCGATTTCGAGCGCGGCTTCATCCGTGCCGAGACCATCGCCTACGACGATTTCATCAAGTACAAGGGTGAATCCGGCGCGCGCGACGCCGGCCGGTTGCGCCTGGAAGGCAAGGAATACCGCGTCCGCGAGGGCGATGTGCTGCATTTCCGCTTCAATGTCTAGCTCTTGAAGGAACCGCGACATGCCCGCCAACCGTCGCGAAGTGACCCTGCGATTCCTCGCCGAGCCGACTGACGTGAACTTCGGCGGCAAGATGTTCGGCGGTGCCGTGATGAAGTGGATCGATCTGGCCGGCTTTGCCTGCGCGAGCGGCTGGAGCGGCAGCTACTGCGTCACCGCCTACGTCGGCGGCATCGGTTTCGAGCGCCCGATCATGATCGGCAGCCTGGTCGAGGCACGGGCGCAGGTCGTGCTGACCGGTAGCAGCAGCATGCATATCGCGGTGGATCTCTACAGCCGCAACCCGCGCGAGGCCGAGTGGGCGCGCACGACCACCTGCTTGATCGTTTTCGTAGCCGTGGACGAAGCCGGCAAGCCGCATCCGATACCCGTCTGGGTGCCCGAGACCGACGCTGACCGCCTGCTGGCCGACTACGCAGAGGACATGAAAACGCAATCCAAGCAGATGGAGGCCAAGCGCGCGTGCTGGCTGGCTCCGGCCGGAACAGCAGGCAGCGACCAGCCGTACCGTTGACTTTGCGGGGCGCAGAACCCACAATTCACGGCTCTTTGTCGGAGGGATACCCAAGCGGCCAACGGGGGCAGACTGTAAATCTGCTGGCTCACGCCTTCGGTGGTTCGAATCCACCTCCCTCCACCAGCAATTTCGCATTCAAAACGTTGATTCATCAAGGTGGGCGAGGGCGCGATTCTGATTCGACAAAATCGTCTGGAACGATTTTGAACGCGACGCGCAAGCGGCGCGAAGGGCAGGAAGCCCGGAGTTATGCACCTCCCTCTGCCAGAGAAAACGGTAAAGAAATACCCAAGCAGCAAGTTCACAGTGCGGGTGTAGTTCAATGGTAGAACCTCAGTTTTCCAAACTGATTACGCGAGTTCGATTCTCGCCATCCGCTCCATTGAACTCTGCTGCAAAGTTCCATATATCACTGCTCATGTAGCTCAGTCGGTAGAGCACTTCCTTGGTAAGGAAGAGGTCACAGGTTCGATTCCTGTCATGAGCACCACTGCAACACACGCGACACACCATCCATCACAACAGACATCGGACGCTGACTCATGGCCAAGGGCAAATTCGAGCGCAAGAAGCCGCACGTGAACGTGGGGACGATTGGACACGTTGACCACGGGAAGACGACGCTGACGGCGGCGCTGACCAAGGTGGGCGCCGAGAAGTTCGGTGGCGAGTTCAAGGCATACGACCAGATCGACGCGGCGCCGGAAGAGAAGGCGCGCGGGATCACGATCTCGACCGCGCACGTGGAATACGAGTCGATCAACCGGCATTACGCGCACGTGGATTGCCCGGGCCACGCCGACTA
>JANXZP010000081.1 GCA_025355485.1 Pseudomonadota bacterium | reverse complement strand
TCGACCGTGAGGCTGACGTGCTTCTCGTGCAGTTGCGCCTCGAGTTCGATCACGAACTTGTCGACCACGCGCAGGATGTGCTCGAAGGTGAGTCCGCCGAACTGGATGATCGCGTCGAGCCGGTTGCGGAACTCCGGCGAGAACTGCCGGCGCACGCTTTCCATCGCATCGGTCGCGTGGTCTTGTTTTGTAAAACCAATGGAACGACGTGCCGCCTGCGCCGCGCCAGCGTTCGTGGTCATCACCAGCACCACGTTGCGGAAGTTCGCTTCGCGGCCGTTGGTGTCGGTCAGCGTGCCGCGATCCATGATCTGCAGCAGCACGTTGTAGACGTCCGGATGCGCCTTCTCGATCTCGTCGAGCAGCAGCACGCAGTGCGGTGTCTTGACGATTTTTTCGGTCAGCAATCCACCCTGATCGAAGCCGACGTAACCCGGAGGCGCACCGAGCAGGCGCGACACCGAATGCGCTTCCATGTACTCGGACATGTCGAAGCGCACCAGCTCGATGCCAAGCTGCATCGCGAGCTGGCGCGTGACTTCGGTCTTGCCGACGCCGGTCGGGCCGGCGAACAGGAAATTGCCGATCGGCTTGTCGGGCTGTGCCAGCCCCGAGCGCGCGAGCTTGATCGCTGAAGTCAGCGTCTCGATCGCAGGGTCCTGGCCGAAGATCACCATCTTGAGATTGCGTTCGAGGTTCTGCAGCACGTCCTTGTCCGACGCCGATACCTGCTTGGTCGGGATGCGCGCCATGCGCGCGACGATGAATTCGATCTCTGGCACATCGACGATGAGCTTGCGCTGGTCGTCCGGCATCAGTCGCTGGCGCGCGCCCGCTTCGTCGATCACATCGATCGCCTTGTCCGGCAGCAGGCGGTCGGCGATGTGTTTGACCGACAGGTCCACCGCAGCCTGCAGCGCTTCGTTGGTGTATTGCACCGAATGGTGTTCCTCGAAGCGCGATTTCAGGCCGTGCAGGATCGCGACCGATTCGGAAACCGACGGCTCGACGATGTCGATCTTCTGGAAGCGCCGCGCGAGCGCGCGATCCTTCTCGAACACGCCGCGATATTCCTGGAACGTCGTAGAACCAATGCAGCGCAGCTCGCCCGATGCCAGCGCGGGCTTGATCAGGTTCGACGCATCCATGGTGCCGCCGCTGGCCGAACCCGCACCGATAATGGTGTGGATTTCATCGATGAACAGGATGGAACCCGGCAGTTTCTTGAGCTCGGTGATCACCGCCTTGAGGCGCTTCTCGAAATCGCCGCGATACTTCGTACCGGCGACCAGCGCGCCTAGATCGAGCGCATAAATCACCGCATCGGACAGCACCGCCGGCACTTCGCCTTCGACGATGCGCTTGGCGAGGCCTTCGGCGAGCGCGGTCTTGCCGACGCCGGCATCGCCGACGTACAGCGGGTTGTTCTTGCGCCGGCGGCACAGCACCTGGATCGTGCGCTCGACTTCCTCGGCGCGACCGACCAGCGGATCGATCTTGCCCTGGGCGGCCAGCTCGTTGAGGTTGCTTGCATACTCGGCCAGCGCGCTGCCCTTGGGCTCGTCGCCGCCCTCGCCTTCCTTGTGGGTCTCACTGCCGGGCGCCTGGCTGCCGGTGGATTCCTCGCTGCCGAGCTTGGCCACGCCGTGCGAGAGGTAGTTGACGACATCCAGCCGGGTCACGTCCTGCTGCGCGAGGTAATACACGGCGTGCGAATCCTTCTCGCCGAAAATCGCGACCAGCACGTTCGCGCCGGTGACTTCCTTCTTGCCCGACGACTGCACGTGATAGACCGCACGCTGCAGCACGCGCTGGAAACCGAGCGTCGGCTGGGTGTCGCGCGCATCGTCTTCGGGCAGTACGGGAACGGTTTCGCGGATGGTCTTGCGCAGTTCGTCGCCGAGCTTCTGCGGGTCGCCGCCGCAGGCACGCAGCACGGTTGCGGCCGAGGCGTTGTCGAGCAGTGCGAGCAGAAGGTGCTCCACGGTCATGAACTCATGCCGCGATTCGCGCGCCTGCTTGTAGCACTGGCCGATGGTGAATTCGAGGTCTTTGCTGAACATGTGGCGCTCCTGAGTCTTCTGAGCATCGATATGGGGACGCGTCAACCTTTTTCCATCGTCTCCTGGTGCATGTTCAGTGGATCCACTCTCCATCGAGCATTGCCAACAATCTGGGGCTTAGTTCACGCCTTTTCCATCGTGCATAACAGTGGATGCTGGTGCTGCCTTGCGTATTCGTTCACCTGGGTCACTTTGGACTCGGCCACCTCGCGCGTAAAGACCCCGCAAACCCCGCGTCCGCGCGTATGGACGTGCAACATGATCTGGGTCGCCTTCTCGCGGTCCATCGCGAAGAATTCCTGGAGTACCTCTACCACGAAATCCATCGGCGTGAAGTCGTCGTTGATCAGCAGCACCTGGTAGAGCGGCGGGCGTGCGGCCTGCGGCTTGGCGGTTTCGACCGCGGTGCCGTGCTGCGTATCGCGTTCCGGGCCGTGGCGCCGGGTCGGGCCGGCGCGTTCGTGGGTGTTGGTCGTGCGGGTATCAATAGGCATGGAACGATTATAGGCGTGCTGCATGAAAGCGAAGTCATGGACGGAGGCGGCCGATGGCAGGCACTATCTTTGTTCTGCGACGCGCCGGCTAAAGTCGCGCCGCCTCTCCTTATCGGCCTACGCATGTCCAGCGAATCCGCCATCGCCACCGCAGAAACCCGCAATTTCTGGCAACCCGACGTCACCGTCGCGACCGTGGTCGTGCGCGATGGCGCGCTGCTGATGGTCGAGGAAGACGTGTCTGGAAGACGCGTGCTCAACCAGCCAGCCGGCCATCTGGAACCCGACGAATCG
>JANXZP010000011.1 GCA_025355485.1 Pseudomonadota bacterium | reverse complement strand
GCTTGCTTCGACTTCAATCTGGAGGCCGAGGTCGGAATCGAACCGGCGTACACGACACGCTGGATTCGCTCCCCATCGCCAGCAGCGCCGACGGCCCAGGTTGCCGGGCGATTTGCGCGAGAGTATTGTCATGGCACAGGGGTTTTTTCGTGGTTTCTCACAGGGGGATGCTGAAATGGCTATCAACAGGCATGGATTCGAATTGCGCCGATTCGCCAGCGTCGTCACGCGGGCGACCCTGGTGTTGCTGGTTTGCATGTCTGGCGCAGGCATCGCATCGGCAGCGTCAGTCAATTGCACCGGCACGCTGACCGGAACTTTCGACAACGTCGTCGTCCCGGGGGGAGCCGAATGCGACGTGGGCGCCGCGACCGTCAATGGAAGCATCAACGTAGGCGCGGGTGCTGAGCTGTTCATGTACGGCCCGGCCACGGTGAAGGGCAGCGTCTCCGGAAACGGCAGCTACGCGATCGTCATTTACAACGCCTCGCTCGCTCCGACAGCTGTCACCAACAAGAACGCTCTTGTCAGTGGAAAGAGCGAAGTTCCCACCGGCAATAATATCCTTGGCAATCTCAACATCACGAACAACAACACGGCCGAGGTTTGCGGGGCCTTTATCGGCGGCAACGTCTTCATCACGGGCACCTACGGAACAGAAGTCGCGTTCGGCGGTTCCGAGTTCGGAGCGGCCTGTTCGACGGTCGGTGGCGGCAACGTGATCGGGGGTGCCGTGAGTATCCAGAACAACAAAGCGACGTTCTTCAGGGATGCCGACAACGTGGTGGGACGCACCATGACCGTGTCGGGGAACCAGGGTTCCGCCAACAAGAACGTACTCAACAATTCGGTCGCTGCCACCCTCGCATGCTTCAACAATACCGCGCCATTCAATGCCGGCGGCAACAGTGCCACCTCCAGCACCGGCCAGTGCGCAAACAAAGAGCAACCACCCCCGGAGTAGCAGGGTTTCGGGATGGAGGCCGAGGTCGGAATCGAACCGGCGTACGCGGCTTTGCAGGCCGCTGCATGACCACTCTGCCACCCGGCCACGGGTGATGAACTGTATTGCTTGGTGCCGTCCGTGCGAAGCACTCGCACGGACGCTGTTGCATGAGGCTACTGCGTGGTGCTGAAAAAAACAAAACCCCGGTGGACCGAGGCTTTGTCGTCGAAACTGGAGCGGGAAACGAGACTCGAACTCGCGACCCCGACCTTGGCAAGGTCGTGCTCTACCAACTGAGCTATTCCCGCGTGAACCGGCCATTTTACGGATCGCCCACACACTGTCAACAATTGACATGCAGCGCGGGCCTCAATCGCCTTGCAATGAAGGCCACGCCGCGCGCAAATAGCCGAATCCCGACATCAGCGTCAGCGCCGCGGCGACGCCGAGCAATACCTCGCCAATGCGGAAGATCGGCAGTCCCCACAGATCCTGCCGATAAAGCAACAGGCTGATCGCGACCATCTGCACGATGGTCTTGAGCTTGCCGAGCCACGCGACCTTGACCTTGCGCCCGTGGCCGACTTCGGCCATCCATTCGCGCAGCGCCGAGATCGCGATCTCGCGGCCGATGATGATCGCCGCCAGCATCGTCATCCAATGCGTGTGGTGGAGTTCGACGATCAGCAGCAGCGCGACCGTCACCGCGAGCTTGTCGGCCACCGGATCCAGGAATGCGCCGAATGCCGAATACTGGTTCCAGCGGCGCGCGATCCAGCCGTCGGCCCAGTCGGTCAGCGCGCCGAGCACGAACACGAACGTCGCCGCGAAGTTGGTCCATCGGCCCGGGAGGTAGAAAACCACCACCAGCACCGGGATCAGCAGGATGCGGAACAGCGTCAGCATGGTCGGGACTGTCAGTTTCATCGCGCATGTTCCTGTTGCGACGGACGGCCGCTTTCGCTGGATCCATGCAGCGCCGCGTAGATGCGCGCCGCGAGCGCAGCGTCAATGCCGCCGACCCGTGCGATCTCCTCGACGCCGGCGTTCTTCACTCCGATGAGTCCACCGAAATGACGCAGCAGGCTCGCGCGACGACGCGGGCCAATGCCGGGGATATCTTCGAGGCTGCTGGTATCGCGCGCTTTCTGCCGACGACCGCGATGACCGGTGATCGCGAACCGATGCGCTTCGTCGCGCAACTGCTGGATCAGTTGCAGCGCCGGCGATTCGGCTCCGGGACGCAGCGTGCTTCCGTCCGGACGGATCAGGGTTTCGTCGCCGGCGCGGCGTTGCTCACCCTTGGCCACGCCTACCAGTTCGACAGCATGCACGCCGAGTTCGCGCAACACATCCATCGCCTGCGCGAGCTGGCCCTGGCCGCCATCGATCAGCAGCACGTCGGGCAAGATCGCGACCCGGTCCTCACGCACAGCGCTCGGGCGTTCATCAGCGCGCAAACCGGTGGTTTGCAAACGCGCTTCTTCACCCACTTCAGCACCGCGGAACCGCCGTTCCAGTGCCTGTCGCACCGCGGCGTAATCGTCGCCGGGCGTGATATCGGAAATGTTGTAGCGCCGGTACTGTCCGCGCACCGGCCCTTCGGCGTCGAACACCACGCACGACGCGACCGTCGCCTCGCCCATCGTGTGGCTGATGTCGAAGCACTCCATCCGTTTCGGTGGCGCATTCATTCCGAGCAGTTCCTGCAGCGATTCGACCCGCGCGCGCTGGCTCGCGCTGCTGCCGATCTGCTGCGCCAGCGTGAGCACGGCATTGCGCTTGGCGAGATCGAGATAGCGCGCGCGATCGCCGCGCACGTTCGCCTTGAGCTCGACCTTGCGCCCGGCCTGTTCCGACAGCGCAGCTTCGAGCAACTCGCGATCGTCCAGCGCATGGCTGAGCACGATCTCGCGCGGCGGCGATTGCTCGGAATAATACTGGGTGACGAACGCGGTCAGCACTTCGTCCTCGCCGGTCGCGCCGTTGAGCTTCGGGAAGAATGCGCGGGTGCCGTAGTTCATGCCGTTGCGGAACGCCAGCAGCAGCACGCAGGCGACGCCTTGCGAAATCCCGCACGCCAGCACGTCCATCTCGACCGCTTCGCCATCCACGTACTGGCGCGCCTGCACGTTGCGGATCGCGGCGATCAGGTCGCGCAGCCGCGCGGCTTCCTCGAACGCGAGCGCAGCGCTGGCCTGCTCCATGCCGCCGCCAAGCTCCTTCGTCAGCACATCGCTGCGGCCTTCGAGGAACAGTCCAGCCTGGCGCACGCTGTCGTCGTAGCGGCGCGGTTCGATGAAACCCACGCAGGGCGCGCTGCAGCGGCCGATCTGGTGCTGCAGGCACGGTCGGCTGCGATTGCGGAACACACTGTCCTCGCAGGTTCGCAGGCGAAAGAGTTTCTGCATGAGGTTCAATGTTTCGCGCACCGCGCCGACGCTGGGATACGGCCCGAAATAGCGACCAGTCAACCGCCGCGGCCCGCGATGGAAGGCGATGCGCGGCCAAGTCTCCTGGGTCAGCACGATATAGGGATAACTCTTGTCGTCGCGCAGCAGCACGTTGTAACGCGGCTTGAGCGACTTGATGAGCTGGTTTTCCAGCACCAGCGCCTCGCTTGCCGTGCGCGTCGCGATGACTTCGATGCGCGCGATCTGCGCGACCATCGCCGCGATCCGCGCCGACTGCACACTGCGGGTGAAGTAACTCGCGACCCGGTGTCGCAACGACGCTGCCTTACCGACGTAGAGTACGGCGTCGTCGGTATCGAACATCCGATAAACGCCAGGAGCGGTCGTCAAGCGGCGCGCGTACGCCCTGCCGTCGAATGGCGGCAACGTTTGCGATTGGGTCATTCGCCGACCGGCAACCGCCGCACCGCGCCGTTGCTGGTGTCCACGCGCAGGATTTCGTGCGCATCGGTATTGGCGATCCACAGCGAGCCGTTGGCCACCGTCATCGCGTGCGGATTGTGCAACTGCGCGGACAGTTCGAATCGCGCAACTTCGCCGCCGCCGAGCTTGAGTTTGCGGATGCTGTTGTTGTAGCTGTCCAGCACCCACAGGTTGGCGGTGTCGGGATCCTTGGCCAGCGCCATCGGATACTGCAACCGTGTGTCGGCGCGCAATCCGACCGCATCGCCGAAATCAAAAAGGCCCTGCCCGACCAGTGTCTGGGTCTTGCCGGTGGCGATCTGTACCGAACGCACGGCAGAGCCTGCCGAATCGGCCACGTACAGCAACACGTGGACTAGCGCGATCCCTGCAGGTTGCGCGAACGCATTGTCGCGGCCATCGCCATCCTGCAAGCCCAGCTCGCCCGAACCGGCAATACGCACGAAGCGATGCTGCATGCGATCGTGCGCCCAGATCTGGTTGCAGCCGGCCAGCGCGACAAACACGCGATCCTCCGACACCGCGACCGACCACGGCTGGTTCAATGACACGCTGCGCGGCGAACCGACCGCGCCTTCGACCGGATCACCCGGACGGCCGCTGCCGACCAGGGTCGTCACGCTGCCATCCACCAGTTGGATCCGCCGCAATGCGTGGTTGTCGGTGTCGGCAACATAGACCGCGTCGCGACCGAGCGCGAGCCCACGTGGATGGCGGAACGCGGCAGCGGCGCCGGTACCATCGATGAAATCGGCGATCGCGCCGCCGAAACGCCGCAGCACGCGGCCCTCGTGATTGCATTCGAGCACCGCGTGGTGACCGGTGTCGGCGACATACAGCAGGTGCTCGCTGACGCAGATGCCGGACGGAAACGCGAGCGGCATTTCCGGTTCGCTCTCGCGCAGCGGCGGCGCCTGCCCTTCGATGAGCTCGATCTCGGCCTCGGCAATCAGTTTCACGAGCAACGCTTCCAGCGGCTCGCGCTGGCGGTCGCCTACGATGAACTCACGCACCACGCCGGATGCGTCCACCACCACCGCGGTCGGCCAGGCGGCGATGCCGTAGTGCTGCCAGGCGACGAAACCCGGATCGTGCGCGACCCGCACGCCCACACCGAGGCGATTGCACGCCTTGCGCACCAGTTGCGGATCGCGCTCGGCCTCGAACTTCGGCACATGGATCGCGATCACATGCAGCGCACCGGCGTACTTGAGCCGCAACTGGCGCAGGTCTTCCAGCAGGTTGTGGCTGTAGGCCGATCCTGCGCTCCAGAACGCCACGATCACCACATAACCGCGCAGCGCCGCGAGCGTGGTCGGCCCGCAATTGATCCACTCGAGGCTGGGTTGGAGTTCGGGTGCGGGTTCGTTGAGCATTTCGAATCCAGGGGAATAGGGCCTGCGCGCCCCATTATGCCGGGAGTTGCAGCTTCGCAAGCGCCGCGTCGGTAGCTTGGTCGAGCAAGGCGTAGACGCGGCGGAAATCTGCCAGCGTGCCGGTGTACGGGTCGGGTATCTCGGCTTTAGCGCCGAACCCCGCCCAGGCCAGCAACAGGTTGATCCTTGGCCGCGCATGCTGCGGGGCCATCGCCTGCAGGTCGCGTAGGTTCTGGCGATCGGCGCACAGGATCCAGTCGTGCACGGCGAAATCGTTGGTGGTGATCTGGCGGCCGCGCAGATCGCCGATCTCGATCCCACGTTCGCGGCACACCTCGATCGCGCGTTTGTCCGGCGGCCGGTCGGCGTGCCACGGCCCGGTGCCGGCCGAGTCCAGTCGCACGCGCGCGGAGAGTCCGGCCTTCTCGATCTTGTGCCGCAACAAGCCCTCGGCCATCGGCGAGCGGCAGATATTGCCCATGCAGACGATCAGGATGCGGGTGCTCATCGCGGAAGCACCATCGCTGCAAGCAGGGCTTCCGCGCGTTGCAGATCGGCCTCGGTATCCACGCCCGGGGGGAACGGCATCGGCGTGATCGCGACCGCGATGCGCGCGCCGGACTCGAGTGCGCGCAATTGTTCGAGCGCCTCGATGCGTTCCAGCCGCCCCGGTGGCATCGCCGCGAATTTGCGCAGGAAACCCGTGCGATATGCATAGATGCCGATATGCCGCAGCCAGCCGTCGGCAAGCGACCCGACCCGTTCACGCGCGAATCGATCGCGATCCCAAGGCAGCGGCGCGCGGCTGAAATACAGCGCATCGCCGTTCGCATTGCGCACGACTTTCACCGCATTCGGATCGAACAAGGTCTGCACGTCGTCAATCGGCGCAGCAAGCGTCGCCATCTCCGCACCAGATTCGGCGAGCAGCGCGGCGACCGCGCGGATGCCTTCCGGCGGCGCGAACGGTTCGTCGCCCTGCAAGTTGACCACGATCCGCGCGTCGTCCCAGGAGCTTTGCGCGGCGCATTCGGCGAGGCGATCGGTGCCGGATGCATGATCGGCGCGGGTCATGCAGACGGTGACACCGCGGCCTGCGAGTGCATCGGCGATGCGCGCATCGTCGGTCGCGACGATGACTTCGTTCGCTCCCGCGGCGAGCGCACGACGTGCGACGTGCAGGACGAGTGATTCGCCACCAAGCAGCCGCAGAGGCTTCCCCGGCAGCCGCGTCGCGCCCATGCGTGCGGGGATCGCGACGGTGAAATGCAGGTCAGTCATGACGGCTTTCCTGCGCGCATCGGCAGCAGTTTCTGCAGTGCTTCAAAGAAGCCGCCATCGAGTTCAGCGCGCACCGGCAACATCCAGCTACCAGTTGGAGCGAAAGCGACGCATTTCACCCAGTCTTTTTCGGTCATCACGATGGGCAAGGCTTCCTCGAAGCTAAGGTCTTCCGGACTATATGCATGGTGATCAGCGAACGCGTGCTGAACCGTTTCAAGTCCGTGCGCATGCAGGCTGTCGAAAAAACGCTGCGGATTGCCGATGCCGGCGACCGCATGTACGCGCCTGCCTTTGCATGCGTCCAGCGACTGCGAACGTCCATCGCTTCCGACCAGCGTATCGCCGAGCAGCCGCACTGGCCATTCGCCTGCATGGGCATCGCCGCCATTCACCACATGCAAGGCGCAAGCAGCGGCACGCTCGACGGGTTCACGCAGCGGTCCGGCCGGCAACATGTGCGCGTTTCCATAACGAAGCGCACCATCGATCACTTCGACCTCGACGTCGCGATGCAGGCGATAGTGCTGCAAGCCATCATCCGCGATCACGATATCGCTACCATGCTCCACGACGCGACGCGCAGCGGCGACACGATCGGCATCCACCACCACTGGCACGCCACAACGCCGTGCGATCAGCACCGGTTCATCGCCACCTTCGCCAGCGGTCGTATTCGCATCCACGACACGCTGGCCGCGCGAACTTCGTCCGTAGCCTCGACTCACGACGCCGGGCTTCCAGCCTTGTGCGCGCAGGTGTTCGACCAGAGCGATCACCAGCGGCGTCTTGCCGCTGCCGCCGACTGTAATGTTGCTGACAACGACCACGGGCACGCCGACGCGATGCACGCGCAGCCAGCCACGGCTATACGCAGCGCGACGCAGGCGCACGACAGCACCGTAAAACGCCGACAACGCGCGCAAGATCCATCCCGGTTCGTGTCCTCCGTACCAGATCTCCTGAAGGCGCGTTTGCATTCGACTCACGGTGCAGGCGTCTCGCGGAACTGCATGCGGTGCAGATGCGCGTACAGGCCGTCGTGCGCAAGCAATTCCGCATGCGTACCCTGCTCGACCAGCCGACCCGCATCCAGCACCAGCACCTGGTCGGCGTGTTCGATGGTGGACAGGCGATGCGCGATGACCAGGGTGGTGCGATCCGGGATCAGGTGGTCCAGCGCGTCCTGCACGAGGCGCTCGGATTCGTTGTCGAGAGCAGCAGTAGCTTCGTCGAGAATCAGGATCGGCGCGTCTTTCAGGATCGCGCGCGCGATCGCGAGGCGCTGCCGTTGCCCACCCGACAGCAAGCCGCCATTTTCGCCGATGCGACTATCCATGCCCTGCGGCATGCGTTCGATGAACTCCTGCGCATTCGCGGCGACCGCAGCGGCGAGTACGGCATCGACACTCGCACCGGCCTGCTCACCATAGGCAATGTTCGCCGTGAGGCTGTCGTCGAACAGCATCACGCGCTGTCCGACCAGGGCGATCTGCCGACGCAGGTCGGCCAGCGCGAAATCGTCGAGCGGCGTGCCATCGAGCAGGATGCGGCCGGCGTCGGGTTCGTAGAAACGCGGAATCAATCGCACAAGGCTCGACTTGCCGCTGCCCGAACGGCCGACGATCGCGGTGACGGTGCCGGGTCGTGCGATGAA
>JANXZP010000076.1 GCA_025355485.1 Pseudomonadota bacterium | reverse complement strand
GCGGCGCGCCATGCGGGTCCGAGGACCGCGAGCAATCCCAGGGTCCAGAGCGCGAGCATACCGAAGCCGAGGTAACCCAGTGGCAGGCGCTGCAATTCGAGCTTGCTGACCAGCAACTGGTTCAACCCCAGCGCCATCGCGATGCCGCCAATGATGCCGCCGGTGGTGACGATCGCATTCTCGGTCAGGAAGTAGCGCAGGATGTCGAATCGCCGCGCCCCCAGCGCACGCCGCACCCCGATCTGCTTGCGGCGCTGGTTCACCCATAGCGATGCCATGCCGACGATGCCGCTCGCGGTGACCAGCAGCAGCAACACCACCACCGAAATCAGCATGCCGGCAAGGGCGTGATCGGCGCGGTAACGGCGCTCGCGCAACTGGTTCATCGTGAACGTCGGCAGCAACACGCGGCCTTCCATGCGCGCGCTCAATACTTTTTCGGCGTCGGCGATCACCCGTGCGCGCTGGCCCGGTTCGGCGCGCACCAGGTATTGCGTATATTGGGAAAGATCGCGGATGGGATAGATCACCGAAAACTCGCCCTTGCCTTCGTTGTCTTCGGCAGCCTGTGCTTGCGGCGTCTGTAGGCGCTCGACAACGCCTACGATCGTCGAGACTTTCGCACTTTCGCCAGTGCTGTAGAACAACTGCTTGCCCAATGCCGATTTGGCATCAGGGTACATTTTCTTCGCGAACGCTTCGGTGATGATCGCCGTGCGCGGGATGTTGTCGGCGGTGTCCGGGCCCACTTCGATCACGTCGCTCGCGTTGAAGTCGCGGCCTTCCACGAGTTTCAAGCCGAGCGTGTCGATGTACGAACCGGGGCCATCGTAGGTTGTTGCGACGATCGCCGAGTCCGGGCTCTGGTCGCGTCGCGTCGCGAAGCTGGTGTTCGAGGACGAGCGGCTCAGCGGCACCTGGTTGGCCCACGTTACCGATTTCACGCCCGGGATTCTGCGCAGTGCTGCTTCGTCCTCGAGTTGCATGCCCTTGACGTCGGCGACCTTGCGAAATGGCGACAGACTCAGCATGAAGACGTCGTCTTCCACCACGCCGCTGGGGCGGTTCGCGAGTTGCAGGCGGTCGTTCACGATGTACAACGCGTTGCACAGG
Organism: Pseudomonadota bacterium; assembly: GCA_025355485.1. Classification (GTDB taxonomy): domain Bacteria; phylum Pseudomonadota; class Gammaproteobacteria; order Xanthomonadales; family Xanthomonadaceae; genus SZAS-103. The sequence continues at coordinate 1,421 of JANXZP010000076.1, read as the reverse complement.
ATGCCGAGCGTGAGCGCGACTTGCGCCGCGATCAGGATCGCGCCGGTCTTGCTGCGCAGCATTGCCGAGAGGATTGGACGGATTTCCATGATGTTCTCCGGACAGGAATAGTTACTGCGACTTCAACTGCACCGCTGGACGAATCTGGCACGCGCGCCACGTCGGCAACAGACCGGCGAGCACGCTGCATGCGATCGCCAATGCGATTGTTGCGAACAACATCGACATGCTCATGTGCGCCACCGCTTCCATGCTCTTCGACTGCTGTGAGATCAACCAGAGTCCGCCGAAACTGAGTAGCAGGCCGAGTGCGCCGCCAGCCACGCCGACCACGCCTGCCTCGATCAAAAATTGGCGGAAGATTTCGCGGCGCGGCGCACCCAGCGCACGCCGTACGCCGACTTCGCCAGCGCGCGCGGTGAACTTCGCGAGCAGCAGGCCGATCGTGTTGACAAGGCACACCAGCAGGAATCCGAGCGCGAGCCAGGTTTGCAGCTTGCTGTCCTTGCCGACCACGCCCTGGTGATCCAACCACTCCATCACGTCGTAGAGCTTGTAGTTGGCCGCGCGCGGAAAACGGCCGAGCTTTTTCTGCTCGCCGATATACGCGGCGATGTAGTCGCCATAAGCCTGCCGACCCGAAGCCGAATCGGTCTCCGCCCAGTACTGGATCCACACGCATTCCGAACGCAGGAATACGGCGTACCCGTTGCCAGAATCGCTGCTGCAATCGGTGGAACCGTTGTTACCGAACTCCTGTCCGACCGCAGTCGAGAACGGGATCATCATGTCCTCGATATCGCCGTAGGTGGGACTGCCGGCGATCAAGCGGTAGTAGCGCGGCAATGGTTTCCAGTCGCCGATCACGCCGGTGATCTGGTAATCGCGATCGTTGAAGCGCAGGTGTTGTCCAACTGGATTGGTCTTGCCGAACAATTTTTCGCTGAGCTTGCTCGAGATCACCACGACATCGCTCTTGTTCGCATCCGCATCCGCGCCCCAAGGGCCGCCATAGAGGAACGGCACTTCGAACATCTCGAAGAAGTCGTGGGTCGGCGCGATGCCATCGGCCTGGAACGGCGGCAGATCCTTGCGTCCGCTCTCGACGTACGGCTGGAAACCATAGACCGCGGTCTGCCGCTTGGCATGGTGCTGTGCAAGCAGGTTGGTCGCGTCGATATAGCTCATCTGATCGGGTGGTTTTGCGTCGGCCGCAAAATCCTTCGGATTGTTGTCGAGCAATGGCACCAGCAGCTGCGCGCTTTTATCCGGAATCGGATTGCCTTGCATGATCACCAGAACCGTCAGCGTCGACATGCTCGCGGCGATGCCGATGCCGAGCGTGAGCACCATCAGCGCGGTGAGCACCGGATTCCGGCGCAGGCTGCGAAACCCGAGGCGCAAGTAGTAAGCGAACATGG
>JANXZP010000268.1 GCA_025355485.1 Pseudomonadota bacterium | reverse complement strand
GCGTTCCGATGTGGATCACGACCATCGCCTACTGGGTGCTCGGGATGCCGCTGGGTGCATGGCTCGGGATCGGCCTGGGCTGGGGCGCGCCGGGCATGTGGTGGGGATTGATCCTGGGCCTGGCGGTGGCGGCGGCGTTGCTCGCCACGCGGTTCTATCGACTCACGCGGCATGACGATCGGCTGATGGCCGCGGTCGCGCGATCGGCTACGCTATGACGCAGTCCTGGAGAGTGCGATGTCCGATAACCAACCTGGTTTGATCTACCGCTTCGTGCGCGGCATCTGGCGTGCGCTGAATTACTCGCGGCTGCTGGTGTTCAACCTGCTGTTTGTGCTGGTCGTGTTCTGGATCATCGCGGCGCTGTTCTCGGCCAAGCCGATCCTGCGCGAGCACACCGCGCTGGTGATCGCGCCCGAGGCGAAGATCGTTGAGCAATACAGCGCCGATGCCGGCTCGATGGCGGTCGCGCGCGCGTTCGGCCAGCCGAACAAGGAAGTGCAGCTGCGCGACCTGTTGCGCGCGCTGGAAGCGGTCAAGAACGACAAGCGCATCGATCGTGTGGTGATCCGTCCCGACCTGATCGGCGCAGGCGGCCTCGCGCAATTGCGCGAAGTCGCGCGCGCGCTGCGCGACGTGCGCGCGTCCGGCAAGGAAGTGATCGCATACGCCGAGAACCTCGACCAGATGGGCTACCTGCTCGCGGCCGAAGCCAACACGATCTACCTGCATCCCGCCGGCAGCCTGATCCTGCAAGGCTTCGGCCGCTATCGCCTGTATTACCGCGAAGGCTTGCAGGACAAGCTTGGCGCGGACGTGCACCTGTTCCGCGTCGGCGAATTCAAGTCCGCCGCCGAACCGTACATCCTCGATGCCGCGTCGCCGGAGTCCAAGCAGGCCGACCTGTTCTGGATGAACGACCTGTGGCAGCGCTACCTGGCAGATGTCGGCCGCGCACGCGGGATCGATCCGGCCAAGCTTGCATCCGACATCGACGACTTGCCGAAAGGCTTGAAGGCCGCCGGCGGCGATCCCGCGCGTTGGGCGTTGAATGCGCATCTGGTCGATGCGCTCAAGACCAGCGACGAAGTCGAGGGGATCCTCGAGGGCAAGGGTACGGTCGATACCGACCTGCATAGCTTCCGCCAGGTCGATCTGGATATGTACCTCGCGCACCTCGGGCGCGACCTGCCGGTGTTGCGCGGCGACGTGGTCGCGGTGGTCGTGGCTTCCGGCGAGATCACCTCGGGCGTGCAGCCACCCGGCAGGATCGGCGGCGAATCCACCGCCGCGCTAATCGCGCGCGCGCGCAACGACGACCACGTCAAGGCACTGGTACTGCGCGTGGATTCGCCCGGCGGCGAGGTGTTTCCGTCCGAGCAGATCCGCCACGAAGTCGAACTCACGCGCACCGCGGGCATTCCGGTGGTGGTGTCGATGGGTAATGTTGCGGCATCGGGCGGCTACTGGATCTCGATGAACGCGAACCGGATCTACGCCGATCCCTCGACGATCAGCGGTTCGATCGGCATCTTCGGCCTGGTGATCAATGTCCCGCGTACGCTGGAAAAGATCGGCGTGCACAGCGACGGCGTCGGCACCACGCGCTGGGCCGGCGCGTTCGATCCCACGCGTGCGTTCGATCCGGCGGTGGGCGAGTTGATCCAGTCTACCATCGACCACGGATACGCGCAGTTCATCGGCAACGTCGCGCGCGCGCGCGGCCGCACACCGGAGCAGATCGACACGATCGCACGCGGCCGCGTGTGGAGCGGTGCGCAGGCGAAGGATCGCGGACTGGTCGATGCGTTCGGCGGACTGCGCGAATCGATCGCCGCAGCCGCGCAACTGGGCAAGCTCGACACCGGCAAGTACCGCGTGGTGTACGTCGAGAAGGAGATGACGCCGTTCGAGCGCTTCTTCGCCAGCCTCGGCCAGAACACCAACGCGCGCGCATTGCTCGCGGCGAGCGGCCTGCGCGGCCTGTTCGTGCCCGCGCAGACGCAGGACGAGATCGAGCACGGCCTGTCATGGCTGGGTGCGCAGAAAGGCAAGCCGTTCAGCGCGGTGGCGCATTGTTTCTGCGGGTTGTGAGTCCTATATGGCGGATCGCGCTGCGCTGATCCGTCTTAATGACCGCCAGCCTTGTCGTCGTCGGACTTGGCATCCGGAGCCTGGCCGTTCACCTGTTTCTCGATGTCCTTGTCCTGCTGTTCCTTGGCTTTCTGCACGGTGGCGTCGACCGCCCTGGCCTTGTCCAGCGGGCGCTGGATCGCGTCGCGCAGTTCGGTGTGCTTTTCGGTGTCCTTGTTCGGTGGCGGTGCGTCGCTGCAGGAGATCAGCAGGGCGAAAGCGGGCACGAACAACAGGATGGATGCGATGCGCGACATGATGGCGTCTCCCGAAGGTGTCCGCGGCTATGCTAGCGCAATGGCGAGGTGACGCACGATGACGAACGAACGCTGGCGGCTGGACGGACAGGTGGCGCTGGTGACCGGCGCGAGCGCGGGCATCGGCCAGGCGATCGCGCGCGAGCTGCTCGGTTTCGGCGCCGATGTATTGCTGGTCGCGCGCGATGCCGACCATCTCGAAACGGCGCGCGCCGAACTCGAAGACGAATTTCCGGATCGCATTGCGCGCGCTTTCCCGTGCGATCTTGCCAACGATGATGCGCGCCGCGCATTGTTCGACTGGATCGAGGACCTCGAAAGCGGCCTGCATATCCTGGTCAACAACGTCGGCACCAACCAGCGCAAGCCGACCATGGATTACGCCGACGACGAATGGCGCGCGCTGTTCGAACTCAACGTGTTCGCGACGTTCGAACTATGCCGCTATGCGTATCCGCTGCTCACGAAGCACGCCGCGTCGAGCATCGTCAACATCGGCAGCGTGTCGGGCGCGACCCACGTGCGCACCGGTTCGCCTTACGGCATGAGCAAGGCCGCGATCCACCAGCTCACCAAGAATCTTGCCTGCGAATGGGCCGAGGACGGCGTGCGGGTGAACTGCGTCGCGCCGTGGTACATCCGCACGCGGCGCACCTCGACCATGCTCGCCGATCCCGAG
>JANXZP010000255.1 GCA_025355485.1 Pseudomonadota bacterium | reverse complement strand
CAACACGCCGACGAATCCGAGCGCGACCGCGCTCCAGCGGCGCGCATGCACCGCTTCGCCGAGGACGAACACCGCGCCGATGGTCACGAACAATGGCGTCGAATAGGTCAGCGACATCGCCTGCGCGAGCGGCAGGTGCACGATCGCCCAGAATGCGGCGAGCATGGAAACGATGCCCATCGCGCAGCGCATCAGGTACAGCGAAATCTTCGCGGTGCGGAAAATCCCGAAACCGTGGCGGACGACCAGCGGCAGGGTGAACACCAGGCCGAACAGGTTGCGGAAGAACGCGATCTCGAACGGGTGCAGTTGCCTGGACGCGTAGCGGATCGTCAGCGCCATGAAACCGAACATGAAGGTGCTGATCACCATCAACACGACCGCGCGCGGGATGTTGTCGCCGGCGTTCGAGTGCGGAGGCGGCCTTTTCACGCAGGCGATCCGTCGAAGCGCGCGCCGATGATGCGTGGCTCGGGTTCCAGCATCACGCCGAAGCGTTCGCGCACCGACGTGGCGACACGATGCGCGAGATCGAGCAACTGCGCGCCGGTCGCATGGCCGTGGTTGACCAGCACCAGCGCGTGCTGGGCAGACACGCCGGCATCGCCGTCGCGATGTCCCTTCCAGCCACAGTTTTCGATCATCCACGCTGCGGAAAGCTTGCGCAGCGCCGGATTATTCGCCGGGAATATCGGCAGCGCCGCATGTTCGGCTTTCAATGCAGTCGCGACATCGGCAGCGACCTGCGGATTCTTGAAGAAGCTGCCGGCATTGCCGATCACCGCCGGATTCGGCAGCTTGCGCGTGCGCAGGCGCGTCACCGCTTCGGCGACATGCGACGCGCGCGGCGTGTCGATGCTCATAGCGGCGAGTTCTTCGCGGATGCCGGCGTAATCCAGCCGCAGTTCATGGCGACTCGGCAGGCGGAACTCGACCGCGACCACGACCCAGCGCTCGCCCTCGCGCTTGAACACGCTGTCGCGGTAGCCGAACGCGCAGGCTGCGCGACCCAGCCGGCGCAATTCGCCGCTGTCGCGATCGAAGGCCTCGACGGTTTCGATAAACTCGCCGACTTCGCTGCCGTAGGCGCCGATGTTCTGGATCGGCGCAGCGCCGACATTGCCGGGAATCAGTGCGAGGTTTTCCAGGCCTTCGAGTCCGTGGCCGAGTGTCCAGTGGACGAGGTCGTTCCAGTTCACGCCTGCGTCGGCGCGTACCAGCGCGCGATCGTCGTCGCGTTCGAGGATCGTGATCCCGCGCAACGCAATGCTGACCACCAGTCCGGGCGGATCGCCGGCGAATAGAAGGTTGCTGCCTTCGCCGAGCACCAGCAGTGGGCCGTTGCGCAGCGATGCGTAACCGAACAGTTCGTCGAGCGCGGCGCGGTCGCGCGCCTCGGCGAACAACGATGCGGTTGCGGGAACGCGAAACGTATTGCGTGTGACCAACGGGGCATTTTCGAGCAACCGCAGCGTGCCCATCAACGCGCGCCTTCACGGCGTGCGCGCAGTGCGCCAACGCATTCGCCGATCAACGCAGGGCCGCGATAGATCATTCCGGTATAGAACTGCAGCAGCTTGGCGCCCGCTGCGACTTTCGCAACCGCATCGCCACTGGAGAGGATGCCGCCGACGCCGATCAGCGGGATTTTTTCGCCGACGCGTGCGCGCAGCCGCGACAGCACGGCGGTGGATTTCGCATACAGCGGCTTGCCTGAAAGGCCTCCAGCCTCATGTTCGAGCTTATGGCCATGGATCTGCGTGCGCGCGATCGTGGTGTTGGTCGCGATGATGCCGTCCACGCCCGCGGCCAGCAGGATGCTTGCGATGGAGTCGATCTGGGCGTCATCGAGGTCCGGCGCGATCTTCAGCAGCATCGGCGTGCGCTTGCCGTGTTGTGCGGCGAGTTTTTCCTGTGCCTCGCGCAGGGTGCCGACCAGTGCGCGCAGGGCGTCGTCGCGCTGCAGCTCGCGCAGCCCTTGCGTATTCGGCGAGGAGATGTTGACGGTGACGTAATCGGCCAGCGCATAAACGCGTTCGAGGCAATGCAGGTAATCGTCCGCGGCGCGTTCGTTCGGGGTGTCGGCGTTCTTGCCGATGTTGATGCCGACGATGCCCTTGCGGCGCGCACGCGAGACGTTGCGCACCAGCGCATCAACGCCATCGTTGTTGAAGCCGAGTCGATTGATCACTGCCTGCTGGTCAGGCAGGCGGAACATGCGCGGCTTCGGATTGCCGACCTGCGCGCGCGGCGTGACCGTGCCGACTTCGACCGAACCGAAACCCAGCGCAAGCAACGCATCGACGTGTGCGCCGTTCTTGTCGAGGCCCGCGGCGAGACCGATCGGATTGGCGAATTCCAGCCCGAACGCGCGCGTGAGCAGCGGTTCCGGTTTGCGCGAGAGCAGGGGGCTTGTGCCGCTGCGATACGCGGCTTCGATCGCCTTCAGGCCGAGGCCGTGCGCGGTCTCGGCGTCGAGCGCGAACAGGAACGGGCGGGCGAGTCCGTACACGCGATCACATGTGGCCAGTGTGGTGGGCGAATGCTGCGAAGAACGCGAGCCCGCCGAGGAACACGAAGATCACCATGATGATGAGGAAAAAAATCGCAAGATGAACATAGCCGAGGATCAATCCACCGACCGCAAGGCCGTCGCCTTCGAGCGCACCCTGCGAGCGCTTGATTTCCGTGCGTGCCATGTGCCCGCAGATAATTGCGACGATCGCGCCGATGATGGGAAGTGCGAACCACGACAGGATGCCGAAGATCAGGCTGATCGTGGCGGTGGAGCAGGTCTGGCGTACTGGCGTGTTCATGGCATCGCTCGATTGGAATGGAACAATTCGGAGTGCGATCGTACGAAAGCGAAGATGACGGGCATGCGATCCTCGAATTCGGGGGTTGCGTTCGGCACCGTCGCGTAAGCCTTCGGCAAAACGTCCTCGATGGCTTCCGGATCGTCGCTAGCCATCGTTTGATGCGCCTTGGCTACCACCGCCAGTGCGCGCTTCGTCCGCGAGGCCGAGGAAATGATAGCCGTTGATGATCCCGGGCATGTCATCGGCGCGATTCTCGACCGCGTACCAGCCTTCGAACTGGCTGTGGCGCTCGAATTCGAGCGCCAGGGTCAGCGGCTCGTAGCCTGCCGGCAAGTTGCCGCCATTGCTCCGGCGACGCATCCAGCAGGGCCGGCATCAGGTCGCCACTGAGGAACTCTTCGAGTTCCTCGTCGTCGTCCATCGCCCAGAATTGCAATTCCTTGTCGAGCACCAGCGGTTTGGTGGTGAGGCCGCTGCCGCCCATTTCCTCCAGCGACAGCCCCGCTTCGTGCTGGTGCGGCGGCAGTTCAGGCGAACTTCCTTCCCGCAGCGCACGGCGTTTCCACGCCTGCGCGTTCGACGCATAGATCTGTCGCCGGGTATCGAGCACGCGCTCGGCGACGAGATCGGGAATCTGTTGCTGCATCGGACCTCCCAGCCCGCAATCAGAAATCGAACTTGATGCCTTGCGCCAATGGCAGCGAATTCGAGTAGTTGATAGTGTTGGTCTGCCGGCGCATGTAGGCCTTCCACGCATCCGACCCCGATTCGCGGCCGCCGCCGGTTTCCTTCTCGCCGCCGAACGCGCCGCCGATTTCCGCACCGGACGTGCCGATGTTGACGTTGGCGATGCCGCAATCCGAACCTGCCGAGGAAAGGAAGGCTTCGGCGGTCTTCAGGTTGGTGGTGAAGATCGACGACGACAATCCCTGCGGCACGGCGTTCTGCGCGTGCAGTGCTTCATCGAGCGTCGAATACTTCATCACGTACAGTATCGGCGCGAATGTTTCGGTCTGCACGACCTCTGCATCGTTGTTCAAACCGGTGACGATGGCCGGCAGCACGTAGTTGCCCTTGCCTTCGATCGCCGCGCCGCCGCTGGCGACAGTGCCGCCGCTGGCTTTGGCTTTGGCGATCGCGGCGAGATAACCCTTGACTGCATCCTGGCTGTTGAGCGGGCCCATCAGGTTGTTCGCGTCGGTTGGGTCGCCGATCTTTTTCTCGACCTGCTTGTATGCGGCAACGAGTTTGCCAAGCACGTCGTCGTAAATCGATTCCTGCACGAACAACCTGCGCGTCGTCGTGCAGCGCTGGCCGGCGGTGCCGACCGCGCCGAACACGATCGCGGGAATGGCGAGTTTCAGGTCGGCTGTTTCATCGACGATGATCGCGTTGTTGCCGCCGAGTTCGAGCAGCGAACGGCCCATGCGCTGGGCGACGCGCTCGCCGACGTTGCGGCCGACTTTCGTCGAACCGGTGAAGCTGATCAGCGGAATGCGGCGGTCGTCGACGAAAGTGCTGGCGAGTTCGGTGCCGGCGTCGTTGAACAGGAAGAACAGGTCCGGGAAGCCGCCGTCCTTCAATGCTTCGTTGCAGATCTTCAGTGCGGCGATCGCAGACAGCGGCGTTTTCGGCGATGGTTTCCAGATGCAGATATCGCCGCAGATCGCCGCGACGAACGCGTTCCACGCCCACACAGCAACCGGAAAATTGAACGCGCTGATGATGCCGACGATGCCGATCGGATGCCATTGCTCATACATGCGGTGGCCCGGGCGTTCGGAATGCATCGTCAGGCCGTAGAGCTGGCGCGACAGGCCGACGGAGAATTCGCCGATGTCGATCATCTCCTGCACTTCGCCGTCGCCTTCGGGCTTCGACTTGCCCATTTCCAGCGCGACCAGCGAACCGAGCGCGTCCTTGTGCTTGCGTAGCGCGTCGGAACACAGGCGGATCGCTTCGCCGCGGCGTGGAGCCGGCGTGGTGCGCCAGATCGCAAATGCTTCCTGCGCACGCGCGAGGATGGTGTCGTAGTCGGCCTGAGACGAGGCATGCACGCGCGCGAGCACGTCGCCGGTCGCGGGGTTGACCGGCTCGATGATGCCGGCATCAGTCGATCGCGTCTTGTCAAAGCCGGACCATTCGCCACGGCCGAGATAGGTGCCGGATTCGTCAGCGCCGAGGCCGAGCGCGGAAAGAACGGGGTGGGTGGCGGAGCGTGGATCGAGTTGCGCGTTCATGGTGGGCGGGCCTTTGTAGCTGATTCGCAGTGTGGAAAGGAATGCTCTTGTTGAAAGTCCGCACATGGATGTGCGGTAGCAGGCTTCGACCATGAAGCGAACCTCACACTCGCGACTCACGGTCTATCGAGGCGCGAATGGATTCGCGCACCAAGCTTTCTAGCGACCCCGACAGGAGTTGAACCTGTGACCTCGCCCTTAGGAGGGGCGCGCTCTATCCAGCTGAGCTACGGGGTCCAAGGTATGAATTATCGCAGATGTCATTCGGACGTGGGATCATCTGGCCTCCCGACCCGAGGCCATCGCCATGCATATCGCC
>JANXZP010000072.1 GCA_025355485.1 Pseudomonadota bacterium | reverse complement strand
TGCTCGACCGGCTCGAAAAGACGGGCTACCTGCGGCGCACGCCGCATGCCGAAGACCGGCGCACCTTGCGCATCGAACTGACCGACGCCGGCCACGCGCTTTCCCAGGAACTACGCGCTTGCGGCGAGCGCATGGCGGAGTACGCGCTTCGCGCCCTGGCCCCCGATGAACGCGAACATTTCGTCGCCCTGCTCGAACGCGTCCACGCCTCGTTGTGATTTCCCTTTCATACGACCGCCCATCGCATCCTTCCATGCACAAGCATCCATTCATCACCATGCAATTGTTGAAAAACGTGCGCATCGGCATCGCCGCAGCGTGCGTTGCAATGCTCGCGGCATGCGCGAGCATGCAGGGCCTGCAACCGCAGGGCACACTGACCCAACCGGACCAGCTCGCGAGCCGGCACACACTCGCCGGCGTGCAACTCACGCCTGCCGCATGGCCGCAAAATGATTGGTGGAAAGCGCTAGCCGATCCGCAGCTCGATGGACTGATCGATGCGGCGCTGTCCGGCAATCCTTCGCTCGATGCTGCCGATGCACGAGTGCGCGTCGCGCTGGCACAGGCTGGCACACAGGACGCCGCGCGCAAGCCGGAAGTCGGCGCGAAAGCCGCGTATTCGGGCATCCGCATTCCTGCGACCATTGCGCCTGCGCCGTTCGGTGGTCATTACCTCGGCGTGGATCTGCTCACTCTCAGCGTCGGCTACGCGCCGGATCTGTGGGGTGGCAAGCGCGCGGCGTGGGAAGCAGCAGTCGACCAGGCGCACGCAGCGCAGGTCGATGCGCAAGCTGCGCGGCTCACGCTGTCGTCCAATATCGCGCAGGCCTGGGCCGAGCTCGCGCATGCATCCGAATCGCAGGATCTCGCGCAGCGCGAACTCGAACGCGCGCGTGCGCTACAGCAACTCACGGCGCGACGCGTCAAGGCCGGAATCGAAAACGACATCCAGTTGCACCAGACCGAAGCGGCGGTCGCTGCCGCGCAACGCGGCATGCAAGCCGCGCAGGAACAGGCCGCGCTGCTGCGCGCCACTCTGGCCGCGCTGGTCGGGCAGGGTCCGGATCGCGGATTGCAGATCGCGCGTCCGCAGCCATTGAAAACTTCCGCGCTGGAGCTGCCGTCCGATCTTCCGAGCGAGTTGCTCAGTCGCCGTCCCGATATCGTCGCCGCGCGCTGGCGCGTTGAAGCCGGGGCGCGCGGCATCAAGGCTGCCAAGGCACAGTTCTACCCGAGCATCAATCTCAGCGCGGCGGTCGGACTTGCATCGGCCGGCCTCAGCACGCTGTTTGAACTGCCCTCGCGTTACGCGCAAGTAGGCCCGGCGATTTCGTTGCCTATCTTCGATGGCGGACGCCTGCGCGCAGGACTGGCCGAACGCGATGCGAATTACGATCTCGCCGTCGCACAGTACGATCAAACATTGATCGATGCGTTGCACCAGGTCGCCGAACAGGTCATCACCCTGCGTGCGATCGATGCGCAGGCCGCGACCCAGCAGCAGGCGCTGGACGCCGCGCAGTCCGCGTACGACCTCGGCATGAAGCGCTATCGCAGCGGCGTGTCGGCCTACCTGGATGTGCTGGGCGTACAGCAACCCCTGCTGCGTGCCGAACAGCAATTGACCGATCTGCATGCGCAGCGACTACTCGCATCGGTGCGATTGGTGCAGGCGTTGGGCGGCGGCTTCCAGGTTGATGCACCGACGACGCTGGACACGACTGCTGCTGCATCGACCACACGCTGAAATTCATCGCATATTGCAACATTCCCTTTCGCTTCACGCCGGATACCTGCCATGAGCTCTCCCGCACCCATCGTCGCCAAGGTCACTCCCAGCAAACCCGCCGGTCGGCGCGGGATGATGCTGCGCATCCTGCTGCTGGTCGTCGTGGTCGGCCTGATCGCATGGCTGCTGTGGTATTTCCTGATCGGTCGATGGAACGAATCCACCGACGATGCCTACGTCAGCGGCAATGTCGTGCAGATCACGCCGATGATCCCTGGCACCGTGGTCAGCATTGGTGCCGACGACGGCGCGCTGGTGCGCGAAGGACAGATGCTGGTGCAGTTCGATTCCAGCGACAGCCAGGCCGCGCTTGCGCAGACCGAAGCGGCGCTCGCGCGCAGCGTGCGCCAGGTGCGCGGCCTTTATAACGGCATCGACAGTTCGCAGGCGTTGCTCGCCACGCGCCGGGTCGAACTCGAACGCGCCCGCGCCGACTTCGCGCGTCGGCAGAGTCTCGCTGGCACCGGCGCCGTATCGGCCGAGGAACTCGCGCATGCGCGCGACCAGCTCTCCGCTGCCGAAGCCGCGCTGAGCGTTTCCACCCAGAAACTCGCGACCGACAGCGCACTGGTCGACAACACCGGTGTCGCGACCCAACCCGACGTGCAGGCCGCCGCCGCACAGGTTCGGCAGGCGTATCTCAATAACGCGCGCGCGCAGATCGTCGCGCCGGTCACCGGCTATGTCGCGCGGCGTTCGGTGCAACTCGGCCAGCGCGTGCAACCCGGCAGTGCGTTGATGGCGGTCGTCCCGCTGGAGCAGGCCTGGGTCGATGCGAACTTCAAGGAAACCCAGCTCAAGCACATGCGGCTAGGCCAGGAGGTCGCGCTGCACGCCGACATCTATGGCGATGGCGTGGATTATCGCGGTCGCATCGTCAGCCTCGGCATCGGCACCGGCAGCGCCTTCGCGCTGCTGCCCGCGCAGAACGCGAGCGGCAACTGGATCAAGATCGTGCAGCGCCTGCCAGTGCGGATCGCGCTGGATCCGGATGAAGTGCGCAAGCATCCGCTGCGCATCGGCCTGTCGATGAGCGCGGACGTGAACCTGCATGCGCAGGACGGCGAGTTGTTGCCGAGCAAACCGGTCGAGAAGCCGCTGCTGACGACCGACGTGTACGCGCATCAATTGCAGGATGCCGATGCGTTGGTGACGAAGATCATCGATGCGAATCTGCCGGCGTCGTTGCGCACGTCAGCGTCGCGTCCCTCGACCGCACACGCCACCGCAAGTCGCTGAGGCAGGATCGTGGCCGCAGTCGCCGCCGAAACCGCAAGCGGGTTCCGACCGCCGAGCATTGCGCTGGCGACGATCGGGCTGTCGCTCGCGACCTTCATGCAGGTGCTCGACACCACTATCGCGAATGTCTCGCTGCCGACGATCTCCGGCAACCTCGGCGCGAGCGCATCGCAAAGCACGTGGGTGATCACTTCGTTCGCGGTCAGCAACGCTATCGCGTTGCCGCTGACCGGTTGGCTGAGCAAGCGTTTCGGTGAATCGCGTGTGTTCGTGTGGGCGACGATGTTGTTCTCGGTCGCGTCGTTGCTGTGCGGACTCGCGCAGAGCATGGGCATGCTGGTGGTCGCGCGCGCGATCCAGGGTTTCGTCGCCGGTCCGATGTATCCGCTCACGCAAAGCCTGCTGGTGTCGATCTATCCGCGCGAAAAACGCGGTCAGGCGCTCGCGCTGCTGGCGATGGTCACCGTCGTCGCGCCGATCGCCGGGCCGATCCTAGGCGGCTGGATCACCGACAACTACAGCTGGGAATGGATCTTCCTGATCAACGTGCCGATCGGCATCTTCGCGAGCGTGGTGGTGAAGGAACAACTCGCCGGCAGGCCCGAGCCGATCGAGAAACCGCCGATGGATTACATCGGCCTCGCGAGCCTGGTGATCGGCGTTGGCGCGTTGCAGATCCTGCTCGATCTAGGCAACGAGGACGACTGGTTCCATTCGCCGCACATCGTCGTGCTCGCGATCGTGTCGGCGATTTCGCTCGCGGTGTTCGTGATCTGGGAACTCGTCGACAACAAACATCCGCTGGTGGATCTGAGTCTGTTCCGCCATCGCAATTTCAGGGTCGGAACGATCGGGTTGATCGTCGCGTACGCGGCGTTCTTCGCGGTCGGCCTGCTGATTCCGTTATGGCTGCAGCGCGACCTCGGTTACACCTCGATCTGGGCCGGTCTTGCGACCGCGCCGCTCGGCATCCTGCCGGTGTTCCTTGCGCCGATGGTCGGCAAGTACGCGGGCCGTTTCGACTTGCGCCTGGTCGCGAGCATCGCGTTCGTCTTCATGGCGATGACGAGTTTCATGCGCGCGGGTTTCAACCTCGACGTGACCTTCGCGACCATCGCCGGCGTGCAACTGCTGATGGGTTTCGGCGTGGCGCTGTTCTTCATGCCGATCCTGACGATCCTGTTGTCGGATCTGGACGGTCGCGAGATCGCCGCGGGCTCGGGCTTGGCGACCTTCCTGCGCACGCTCGGTGGCAGTTTCGCAGCGTCGATCACCACCTTCATCTGGACCAATCGCACCGTCGTCCACCACGCGCAACTGACCGAGCACATCTCGGCTTACGACCCGTCGTCTTACGGCACGGTGCTGTCGCTGGGCGCGGGCAACCTGCAACGTGGCGCGGCGATGATCGAACGCGCGATCACACAGCAGGCATCGCAGATCGGCTTCAACGAAATCTTCTACGCGCTGGGCTGGATCTTCCTGGCGATCATCGCGCTGGTGTGGTTCGCGCGACCGCCGTTCGGCGCCGGGCCCGCGGCCGCGACCAGCGGCGGTCACTGATCTTACGCATCCGCTGTCGCGGCATTGCGCAGCCGTTCTTCTTCGCGCTGTTGCAGGCGCCACATCTGCGCGTAGGCGCCGCCGTGCGCGAGCAAGACATCGTGACTGCCGCGCTCGACGATGCGGCCGGCATCCATCACCAAAATCGCGTCCGCATCCATGACGGTCGACAGCCGGTGCGCGATGACGAGCGTAGTGCGGCCGACCGCGATGCGGTCGAGTTCGCTCTGGATCGCTTTCTCGGATTTGGAATCCAGCGCGGACGTGGCTTCGTCGAAGATCAGGATCGCCGGGTTTTTCAGCAACGCACGCGCGATCGCGACGCGCTGCTTTTCGCCGCCGGACAACTTCAGGCCGCGTTCGCCGACTTCCGATACATAGCCGTCGGGTAGCGACACGATCAGATCGTGGATGTGCGCCGCGCGCGCGGCTTCCTCGACTTCTTCGCGCGTCGCGCTCGGCCGGCCATACAGGATGTTGTAGTAGATCGTGTCGTTGAACAGCACGGTGTCCTGCGGAACGATCGCGATCGCGCCCCGCACCGAGGCCTGGGTGTAATCGCGGATATCGTGCAGGTCGCCGCGTTCGTCACTGACTACGATGCGGCCCGAATCGACGTCGTAGAAACGGTACAGCAGCCGCGCGAGCGTCGACTTGCCCGAACCGGAATGGCCGACGACCGCAACCGTTCCGCCCGGCGGAATCTCGAAACTGATGCCTTGCAGGATCGTGCGCCGCGCGTCGTAACCGAATTGCACATTCTCGAACGCGACCCGCGGCTGGCGCGCACTCAGCGGCTGCGCGTCGGGGCGATCCTGCACGTCCTGGCGCTCGTCGAGCAGGCCGAACAGGCGTTCGAGGTTGGTGAACGCCTGCTTGACCTCGCGATACATCATGCCGAGCAGGTTCAGCGGCGCCGACAGCTGCAGCAGATAGGCATTGACCAATACCATATCGCCGACGGTCATGCGTCCAGCGACCACGCCCGCCGCCGCGCGCCACATCATCGCGGTGACGCCGAGCGCGACGATCGCGCTCTGGCCGAGGTTGAGCACCGCGAGCGTCTTGCGCGCCTTGACGCTCGCGTTCTCGAGGTGGATCAGGTTCTCGTCGTAACGGGTCGCTTCGTGTTCCTCGTTGCCGAAATACTTCACGGTTTCGTAGTTGATCAGAGAATCCACCGCGCGTTCGTTGGCGCGCGTGTCGGCTTCCACCGAAGCGCGGTAATAACGCGTGCGCCACTCGGTGATCGAGAACGTGAAGACGGTGTACGCGACCAGCGTCGCCAGGGTGATACCGGCGAAGCCCCAGTCGTATTGCCATACGAGAACGCCAGTCACCATCGCAACTTCGATGATGGTCGGCAGGATCGTGTAGAGCGTCCAGTCGAGCAGGTCGGAGATCGCGCTGCCGCCGCGCTCGACATCGCGCGCTACGCCGCCAGTACGGCGCGCGAGATGGAACTTCAGGCTCAAGGCATGCAGGTGGCGGAACACCTGCAGCGTCACCCGCCGCGACACGCGCGCCATCACTCGTGCGAACACGACCTGGCGCAGCTCGGTGAACAAGGTCACCGACAGTCGCGATGCGCCGTACGCAATCAGCAACGCGACCGGCAGCACCAGCATAGTCGGGTGCACGCTGAGTCCGTCCACCAGCCGCTTGAGCACCAGCGGCACGATGAGGTTCGCGAACTTGCCGATCAGCACCATCGCCAATGCGAGGGCGATGCGGCCCGAGTAGGGTTTCAGGAACGGCAGCAGGTCGCGCACGACCTGCGATTCGGTGCGTGCGCGGGCAGGGCGCGGGACGGGTGCGTCGCCCGTAGTGTTCGTTGGGTTGGTCATCAGAAAGACATGGAGGGTGTTGGTCAGGCCTTCAAGTCAGGACGAGCGCAAAGGATGCCCTGCTATGCTGGCACAAAGCACCGCTGGTTCCCCGATGCGTCCCCACCCATCCATCTCCCGCGCCCG
>JANXZP010000236.1 GCA_025355485.1 Pseudomonadota bacterium | reverse complement strand
GAACACGGTCTTCGCCGCCAAGCCGCCGGCCGGGATTCCCGACGAGGATGGCGCTTGGGACATCCAGGAACACTGCCAGCGCCTGATCGCGACCGCGGGCTTCGATCACTACGAAGTCTCGGCCTATGCGAAACCCGATGCGCAGTGCGCACACAACCGCAACTACTGGCTGTTCGGCGATTACCTCGGTATCGGCGCGGGCGCGCACGGCAAGCTGACCCTGCCATCCGAGAATGGCATCCTGCGGCGCTGGAAGCTCAAGCACCCGGCCGCGTACATGGCGAACGCAGCGAGCGATGCGCGGATCGGCGGCGACGAATGGCTGGATGCATCGCGCCGTCCGTTCGATTTCATGCTCAACGCGCTGCGGCTGACCGACGGGTTCGCGCTGTCGCTGTTCGAAGCGCGCACCGGATTGCCGCGCGTGGCGATCGCAGATGAATTGCGCAAGGCCCGGGACGCGGGATGGATTGCGATCGATGGCGATCATGTGCGCCCGACCGAACTCGGCCAGCGCTTCGGCAACGACGTGATCGGTTTGTTCCTGCACTGATCGCGACGCGCGATACTGCATGCATGCCCGATTCCATTTGCATCACCTGCCCGTATTGTGGCGAGCGTTTCGAAGCGCTGGTGGACACATCCGCGGGCGATGCCGAGTATGTCGAGGATTGCCCGATCTGCTGTCGCCCGATCGAACTGCACCTGAGTACAGACGGCGACAGCTTCTCGCTCGACGTCGATCGCGACGGCTGATTTCGCATCCGCCATGTGCATCGCTTACAATGCAAACGCCACGAGTGCTCGGGAAGCCGGTGAGAAAGCTCTAGCGATCATCCTGATCGCGAAGATCAAAAGGCGGTCATCCATGACCGCACTTTCAATTCCGGCGCTGCCCCCGCAACGGTAAGCCAGTCAAACCCTCCATCACGCCACTGCGCAAGCGGGAAGGCGGAGGGCCGAAATCGCAACGATTTCACTGGCGAGTCCGGAGACCGGCTCGCGGCATTACTGGCGCGTTGCGGTGGGCGACGCTCGAGGTTCACGGTCGCCGTGCGCTTCGTATTTTCGTGCCCTCCGTTCGCGCTGCCCACGGGGTTGCGTTTTCGGAGTGTCCACATGATCGTTTTGCAGAAAGTCGTTTTCCTGCGTCGTCGCGTCCTTGCGACATGCATCGCCTCGCTCGTTCCGTTATCTGTCGCGCACGCGCAGCAGGCCGTCGATCAACCCGCCGTCATCGTCACCGGCGTGCGCCATGCACAGACCGTGGATGACACGCTCGCATCGGTCACGGTGATCGAGCGCAGCGACATCGAAAAAAGCCCGGCCGTCGACCTGCTTGGCTTGCTCGGCCAACAGGCCGGCGTTGACATCTCGCGCACCGGCGGCGCGGGCCAGTCCAGCACGGTGTTCCTGCGCGGCGCCAATTCGAATCAGACCCTGATCCTGATCGATGGCATCCGCGTTGCCGCGTCCACCAACAGCGTGTTCGATTTTGCGAACCTGCCGCTCGACCAGGTCCAGCGCATCGAAATCGTGCGCGGCCCGCGGGCGGCGTTCTGGGGTTCGGACGCGATCGGTGGCGTGATCCAGATTTTCACCCGCAAGCCCGATGCACTGTCGGTGCGCGCCGAAGCCGGCAGTTATGGACTGCGCGGCGGCGAAGTTTCGCTCGCCACGCCGGCCGATGGCGACAGCCGCCTCGGCGTCAGCTTCGGCGAGAACCGCCAGCGCGGATTCTCGGCGACCAATCCCGCAAATAGCTTCAGCTTCAATCCGGACAACGACGGCTACCGCAATCGCAACGCCAGCGTGCGCGGCAGCATCCCGCTGGGCACGCAGACGCTCGGCATCACGGCGATCCATACCGACGGTAACGCGATGTTCGACAGCGGCATCCCCGGACCCGATCCGTCCCGCTCGAACGCGCGCAATACCTCCGGCGGCGCGACGCTTTCGGGACCGATCTCGGCGTACTGGTCGCATTCGCTGACCATCGGCGGCGCGGACAGCAGCATC
>JANXZP010000228.1 GCA_025355485.1 Pseudomonadota bacterium | reverse complement strand
CTGCGCGACTGGGGCGTCAGCCGCCAGCGCTATTGGGGTTGCCCGATCCCGATCATCTATTGCGCGAAGTGCGGCGCGGTGCCGGTGCCGGAAGACCAGTTGCCGGTCGTGTTGCCGGAAGATGTCGCTTTCATGGGCCCGCAATCTTTAGGTGCCGGCTCGCCGATCAAGGTCGATCCGGCATGGCGCACGACCACCTGTCCGAAATGCGGCGGTGCGGCGGAGAGAGAGACCGACACGTTCGATACCTTCATGGAGTCGAGCTGGTACTACGCGCGCTATACCTCGCCGGGCGCGGCCGACATGATCGATGCGCGCGCGAACCACTGGCTGCCGGTCGACCAGTACATCGGCGGCATCGAACACGCGATCCTGCACCTGTTGTATTTCCGCTTCTTCCACAAGCTGATGCGCGACGAAGGCATGGTGCATTCGGACGAGCCGGCGACGCGACTGCTGTGCCAGGGCATGGTGATCGCGGAGACGTTCTATCGCGACAACGCGGACGGATCGAAGGAGTGGATCAATCCGGCCGACGTTGAAATCCGGCGCGATGAAAAGGGCCGCATCACCGGAGCGATACTGAAGGCGGACGGCAAGTCGGTCGGGATCGGCGGCACCGAGAAGATGGCGAAGTCGAAAAACAACGGTGTCGATCCGCAGACGATGGTCGACAAATACGGCGCCGACACAGTGCGCCTGTTCTCGATGTTCGCCGCGCCACCGGAACAGTCGCTGGAGTGGAACGAGGCCGGCGTCGAAGGCATGGCGCGTTTCCTGCGCCGGTTGTGGCGCGATGTGCACTTGCATGCTGATGCAAGTCAGCCCATCGATCCGAACGCACAGCCCGCGCCCGGCAACGAACGCGCGCACAAGGTGTTGCGCCGGCAGTTGCACGAAGTCATCGACAAGGTCGGCGACGACCTCGGCCGCCGCCTGCATTTCAACACCGCGATCGCATCGCTGATGGAGCTGATGAACGCGCTAGCCAAGTTCGCCGGTATCGACGCCGCGTCGCGTGCGTTGCGGCAGGAAGCGTTCGAGGCGATCGTGCTGCTGCTCAATCCGATCACCCCGCACCTGAGCCACGCGCTGTGGCAGGCGCTCGGCCACGCCGAAACACTGATCGAGGACGTGCCCTGGCCGAAGTCCGACCATGCCGCGTTGCGACGCGACAACGTGACGCTCGCGGTACAGGTCAACGGCAAGCTGCGCGGCACGATCCACATCGCCGTGGACGCCACGCGTGAGGCCGTCGAAGCCGCCGCGCTGGCCGATCCGAATGTCGCGAAATTCCTCGAAGGACAGACAGTCAGGAAGGTGATCGTGGTGCCGGGCAAGATCGTCAATATCGTCGCGTCGGCGTAAAGCGCCGTATGATGGCGGCATCCAACAAACCACCGTTCCGGAATCTGCATATGATCCTGCGTCGCTTCGTGTTGATCGCTGTTTGTTGCAGCGCTGTCGCGTTGGTTGGCTGCGGTTTCCGCCCGCGCGCCGAGATTGCGATTCCCGCCGACCTCGGTCCGGTGAAAGTGGTCGGCAGCGATCCGTACAGCCCGCTGACGGATAGTCTTGCGCGCGCACTGACACGCGCGAATGCGCAGCCAGCGACCGCACAGGCATGCGGCCCTGCAATCTCGGCCGCGGCTGGATGTGCCGACAACAAGGTCGCGACCCTGCGCGTGGCCAGCGAAACCTGGGAAGAGGGCCCGCTGTCGGTGGACAGCTTCTCGCACGTGCGCGAATACATCATCACCTACAAGGTGAAGTTCGCCTTCGTCGCGGCCGACAACACCGATATCGCGCCGCTGCAGGAAGTGAAGTTGCAACGCGACTACACCTACGACGACAGCCACGCGCTCGGCGCATCGCAGGAGCAGAGCACCATCCGCGAGGAAATGCAGCGTGACATGGCCGCCTCGATCATGCGCAGGATCGGCATCGCGTTGCGCAATCGCAAGTCGTGATTGGCGCCGCGATGCGCGACGCAAACTGATGCAGTTCGACGACGAAACCAGATTCACGCGCCAGCTCGAAGGCGCGTCGTTGCCGGCCGCGATCCTGATCGCCGGCGTCGAGGAATTGCGCGTGATCGAAGCTGCTGATGCGGTGCGCGCGAAAGCCCGCAGCGACGGTTACGAGCGCGAGGTGTTCGAGACCGAGGGCCGGTTCGACTGGGACACGCTGGCCGCGAGTTTCTCGGAGATGAGCCTGTTCGCGCGTTCGCGGCTGCTCGACGTGCGCGCGCCCAGCGGCCGCGTCGGCAAGGAAGGCAGCGAAGTCATCGCCGGATTCTGCAAGGATCCCGCGCCCTGCACGACCTTGCTGGTCACCTGCATGGATTGGAGCAAGAAACATGCAGAACCCGCATGGGTGAAGGCGGTCGTCAAGACCGGCCACGTGCTCACGATGTGGGCGACGCCGCGCCACAAGCTGCCCGACTGGCTGTTGCTGAGGATGCGCGCGCGCAATATCGATGCGAGCCACGACGCCGCCGAACTGCTGGCCGAGCGCGTCGAGGGAAATCTTCTGGCAGCCGCGCAGGAAGTCGACAAACTTGCGTTGCTGGTCGAGGGCAAACGCCGTATCGACGCTGCCCAGATGGAGCAGTTCGTCGCGGACTCCGCGCGCTTCGACGCGTTCAAGCTGGTGGACGCCTGCATCGCTGGCGAGGCCACGCGCGCGTTGCGCATCCTGCGCGCGTTGCGCGCCGAGGGCGAGGCGGTGCCGGGATTGATGGGGCCGGTCGTGCAGTCGCTGCTGCAACTCGCCGCGCTGTCGGCCGAAGCCGCGCGCGGCGGCGATCTTCGTGCCGCGATGAATGCGCAACGCATCTGGGAATCCAAACAGGCGCAGTTCAAGCGCGCGCTGGAACGCCACGATGCCGCGCGCTGGGAAGGCTTCGCGATCGAAGCCGGGCGCATCGATCGTATCTCCAAGGGCCGCGCAGTGGGCGATGCCTGGGTCGCGCTGGAACGCCTGCTGACCGCGATCGCATTGCCGCGTGCGCGCAAACTGTTGAGCGCGTGATTGCGTAACGCATGACGCGCATGGCGATCCGCATCCTCTATGGCGGCACCTTCGATCCGGTGCACGACGGCCATCTCGCGGTCGCCGGTGCCGCGGCCGTGCTGTTCGATACCGATGTCGCGCTATTGCCGTCGGCCGATCCGCCGCACCGCGCGCCGCCCGGCGCGAGCGCGATGCAACGCGTGGCGATGCTCGATCTCGCCATCACCGGCCATCCGCGCTTGCAGGTCGATCGGCGCGAATTGCACAGATTAGGGCCGTCGTATTCGGTCGATACGCTGCGCGAAGTCCGCGCCGAAATTGGTGAACACACGCCGCTGGCGTGGCTGCTCGGCGCCGACGCGTTTCGCGATCTCGCGGCCTGGCATCGCTGGCGCGAACTGTTCGATCTGGCGCATCTGATCGTCTCAGTACGGCCAGGGCATGCCTTGGACGGACTCGATCCGGTTCTTCAGGCCGAGATCGCATCGCGCTGGGCCGACAATCCCGCCGCGCTTGAACGCGCGCCATTCGGGCTGCTGTTTCGGCTGGATTTGCCGCCACGCTTCGAGGCGGCCAGCAACCTGCGCCAGCGCATCGTTGCGGGGCTGCCGTGGGAAAACGAGACGCCGACAGCGGTCGCCGCCTACATACGCGCGCACGGCTTGTACGGACGTCACACGTTCTGATCCGCCGCGCCTTATACTGGCCGTGCGGCCCGTTGCCGCCATCGAGGACGCACCCACTTGACCGCCCAAGCTTTCGTCATCAAGACCCGCATGCCGGTACCGCCGCCGTCGCCCGAGGCACTCCTCGTCGAAATCCGCGCGGCGCTCGAAGAGATCAAGGCCAAGGACAGCATCGAAATTGACGTGCGCGGCAAGACCAGCATCGCCGATTTCATGGTCGTCACCTCCGGCACGTCCACCCGCCACGTCAAGTCCATCGCCGACGAAGTCGTCAAGCACGCCAAGAAAACCGGCGTGATGCCGCTCGGCGTGGAAGGCGAACGCGAAGCCGAATGGGTGCTGGTGGACCTGGGCGACGTGATCGTCCACGTCATGCTGCCGCGCATCCGCGAGTTCTACGCGCTGGAGCGCTTGTGGACGGTCGGCGACCAACCGCCCGACTCTGACGGACGCGATCGCGATGAATACGACGGCGGCGCCGATCGCGGCAACTGAGGAAAAGACATGCAACACGACATGATCACCGGCACATTCGAGTTGGCGGGCTACAACGTCACGAAGAATCTCGGCATCGTGCGCGGCATCACCGTGCGTTCGCGTTCGATCGTCGGAAACGTGCTAGGCGGATTGCAATCGCTGTTCGGCGGCAATATCAGCGTCTATACCAATCTGTGCGAACAGGCGCGTACCGAAGCGTTCGATCTGATGTGCAAGCACGCGGATCAGCTCGGCGCAAACGCGGTCATCGCGCTGCGCTACGACGCGACTGAACTGATGGACGGCCTGACCGAAGTGCTCTGCTACGGCACCGCGGTGCGCGTGGAGCCGGCCTCGCGGTGAAAGCGCGGCTGATCGCGGTCGGCGAACGTGCGCCAGACTGGGTCGCCACCGGCTATGCCGATTACGCGAAACGCCTGTCGCACTGGCTTCCTCTCGAACTTGTCGAAATCGCACCAGGCCTGCGCGGCAAGAATCGCGACACTGCGCGTGCGACATTCGATGAAGGCCAGCGCGTAATTGCCGCACTGCCGAAATCCGCGCACGTGGTCGCGCTCGATGGCGGCGGGAAAATGTTCTCGTC
>JANXZP010000064.1 GCA_025355485.1 Pseudomonadota bacterium | reverse complement strand
TCGCGAGTTCCTTCGCCATGCCTTCGGTCATGTTGACGATGCCGGCCTTGGTCATCGAATAGATGCCCTGGTTCGGTGCACTACGACGCGCGTTCACCGAGGCGATGTTGACGATCGCACCGCCGCCCTTATCGCGCATGCGGCGTGCGGCTTGCACCGAGGTCCAGAAATAACCGCGCAGGTTCACCGCGACGGTTTTCTCGTAACTCGCCAGGTCCATCTCGATCATCGGCCCGAAATACGGGTTCGCCGCGGCGTTGTTGACGAGGATATCGGGCGCGCGACCCGCTGCATCAAGCGTCGCGAACAACGCCTCGATCGCCTCCGGATCGCCGACGTGCAGCGCGTGCGCTTCGGCGCTGCCGCCATCGCCGCGGATCGCCTGCGCGACCGTTTCGCAGACCTCGACCTTGCGGCTGGTGCAAATCACATGCGCGCCGTGTGAGCCGAGCAGTCGCGCGATCGCCTCGCCAATGCCGCGCGATGCGCCGCTGACGAGAGCGGTCTTGCCGGAAAGATCGAACAGGTCGGTCGTCATACCGGTGGCCCTTGGCGTTGTATGCTGGAAACGCTACCACGAGCCGCCGCAATTGACTGGATGGGATCGCCATGAACCAACGCAAGGTCCTGATCACCGGCGCGGGCAGCGGCCTCGGTCGCGCGCTCGCGCTGCGTTACGCGAAGGCGGGCTGTGCGGTCGCGTGCGCGGACATCGTGCTCGAACGCGCGCAGGAAACCCTCGCGATGCTGTCCGGCGAAGGGCATGCCGCGGTCGCGATCGATGTCGGCAATGATGCGGACTTCGATTCGCTGCGCGATGTGATCGATACCGAATTCGGGTCGCTCGACGTGCTGGTCAACAACGCCGGTATCGCCAGCGGCGGGGCGATGGTCGATACCACGATGGCCGAGTGGCGCGAAGTGCTGGAGATCAACCTGCTCGGGGTCGTGCGCGGTTGTCGCGCGTTCCTGCCGGGCATGCTCGAACGAAAGCGCGGTCGCATCCTCAACACCGCATCGTTCGCCGCGCTTGCCGGCGCGCCATCGATCATGACCTATGGCGTGTCGAAAGCCGCGGTTGTCGCGCTGTCCGAACAATTGCGCGCGGAAGTTCACGGCACGGGAGTGGGTGTCTCGGTCGCGTGCCCGTCGTTCTTCCAGACCAACCTGTTGCAGAACTGGCGCGGCAGCGAGCGCGTGAAGGGCTTCGCCGAGAAGATGATGCGCGGCGGCGCGGACACGTTGGATTCGGTCGCCGACAACATCTTCGTGGCGACCGAGCGCGGCGATTTCCTGATCCTGCCAACGCGCAACGAGCCGATGCGTTGGCGTATCAAGCGATGGTTTCCCGAACTGTATTTCCGCAGGCTCATGCGCGCGATCGCGGCGATGGCGAGGAAAGCGCAATGAGCATTCCGTGGATGATCTATGGCGCCAACGGTTACACCGGTCGGCTGATTGCGATCGAGGCGAAGCGTCGCGGGCTCGATCCGGTGCTGGCCGGGCGCAGTGAAACCGTCGCAACGCTCGCACGCGAACTCGGGTTCGAGCACCGCATCTTCGATCTGTCCGATCCGGCCGCGGTGCGCCTCGGGCTGGACGGCATCAAGCTGGTGCTGCATTGCGCCGGCCCGTTCTCGGCGACATCCGCTCCGATGCTCGAAGGCTGTCTTTCGGTCGGTGCGCATTACCTCGACATCACCGGCGAGATCGACGTGTTCGCGCACTGCCACGCGCAGGACGCGCGCGCGATCGAACGCGGCATTGTCGTATTGCCCGGCGCGGGTTTCGACGTCGTGCCGACCGATTGCCTCTCGGCCATGTTGAAGCAGGATTTGCCGGACGCGACCCATCTCGTGCTCGCGTTCGAGGCCGGCGGCGGGCCGAGCCCCGGCACCGCGAAGACCAGCGTCGAAGGTTTAGGCAATGGTGGCCGCGCGCGCATCGACGGAAAAATGACGCGCGTGCCACTCGCGTGGAAGTCGCGCAATTTTGTCCGCGATGGTCAATCGCGCAGCGCGATGACGATTCCCTGGGGCGATGTGTATACCGCGTTCGTCAGCACCGGCATTTCGAACATCGAGGTGTACATGGCGGTATCGCCGAGCACGATCGCGAATGTGCGACGGATGCGTCTGCTTGGCCCATTGCTGCGCACGCGATTCGTGCAAGGTTTCATGAAGCGCCGCGTCGAGAAATCGGTGCGTGGGCCGTCCGACGACAAGCGCGAATCCACCGTCACCCATGTCTGGGGCGAGGCGCGCGATGCGTCGGGCCGTGAAGTGAAGCGGCAATTGGTCACGCCGAACGGCTACGCGCTCACCGTCACCGCATCGCTCGGCATCGTCGAAGGCCTGTTGCGCGAAGGCGACGCGCCATCGGGTTATCGCACACCGTCGCAGTTGATGGGCGCCGATTACGTGCTGTCGCTGCCGGGCGTGCGGCGCGTGGCGTGAAGGCTGGCATGCGGGTAAGGCCGTTTCGGCGTAATAAATGCGTTCGCTTGACAGGAAACCGCGCGGGCGCAGCATAGGGCGATCGCAGACACGGCGGGAGAGTGGGACCCATGTGGCGCGGCACGCTCGCCGAACTTGGCGCAATCGTCGACGGACGGACCGCTGACGAACGCGCGTAAGCGCCTTCGACTAGCGATTTCGAGCCAATGCCGCGCATGATCGTTTCCGCATTCCGCTTCCGACGTTCCGCCGACGCTGCCCCGGCGGGTTTGCGTGGCCTGCTGTGGGCGGGGTTCTGCCTGTCGTTGTTGTTGCCCACGGTATTCGCGCTGCTGGTCTGGTACGACCTCGATCGCGAGAACGCGCATGCGGTCGAACGCGCGCGCATCGTCGTCCAGGCGGTGCAACGGCAACTGGTCGAACGACTCGATTGGCTCGCCGCCGAGCTGCAGGAGACCGCGGACCATGCAGCACAAGGCGCGTCGAAGAACGCCGCGCCGCAACGGTCGGCACCGTTGCAAGAGCAGCACCGACTCGGCATCGCACTGAACGACCTCGTGCTGTTGCGCGCCGATGGCTTAGCCTTCGATGCGCAAGGCCAGCGCGCGACGGCGACTTGGCTACCGAAAGCCGATGCGGACGCGCAACCGACGGGACTCGCGATCGGCGCGCCGATCCACGACGCCACCAGCGGGCGCTGGCTGGTGCCGGTGGCGTTCGACGGCCCATCGGGTGCGCGCATCGGCGCGCGCATCGATGCCGACTGGTTCGCACAAGTGCTGCAAGGCTACGACCTCGGCCCGGACGCGATGCTCAACCTGGTGCATCGCGACCGGGTGATGCTGGCGCGCTCGCAGGCGAACCAACGCTACGCCGGCACGCGGCTGGACTCGATCCCGATCTTCGATTCCGCGCACCGGGACATGGCCAGCGGCGATTTCATCGAGCCCAGCGTGATCGACGGCGTGCCGCGACAGCTCGTGTTCCAGCGCGTCGCGCATACGCCGTTGATCGTCATCGTCGGCAGCCCGCGGCAACCGTTGCTGGCGGAATGGTGGCGCTTCTCGGTGCCCGCATTCGCCATCGCGCTGCTGCTCGGAGCGTTGTGGTTCTGGCTCAGCCGCGCGTTCGCACGCAGCCATGCGCGGCAGACCCAACTGCTCGCCGACTTGCGCGAGCAATCGCTGCGCGGCGAAGAGGCGCGGCGGATCGCCAAGCTCGGCGACTGGACCTGGAACGTGGAGACCGGCGAGGTGTTCTGGTCGCCGGAAAACTTCGCAATCTGCGGATTGCCGCCGCGCGATGATCCGCTGCGGATCGAGGAGATCCCCGGCTACATGCATCCGGACGATCGCGAACGCATGCGCGGCTACCTGTCGCGGGCGCTCGGGGGCGGCGAACTGAGCGAGACCGAATACCGGATTCTCCGCCCGGATGGCGAGGTACGCGCCGTGTATGCGCGCGCCGAGTGGATCGATCGCACGCCCGGGCAGCGCATGTTGCGCGGCATCCAGCAGGACATCACTGAACTGGCCGACGCCCGCCAGCGACTGCGCGAAGCCGAAGCCGACTACCGCTACATGTTCGATCACAACCCGCTGCCGATGTGGGTGTACGACCGCGAGACGCTGCGCTTGCTCGCGGTCAACGATGCGATGCTCGCGAACTACGGCTACACGCGCGACGAGCTGTTGGCCGGCAGCATCCTCGACATCCGTCCGCCCGAGGATGTCGAGGAGGTGATCGCGGTCGCGCGGATGGATGCCGAGCAGCGTCCGCAGGGATTGGTCTGGACGCACCTGCGCAAGGACGGCAGCCGCATGCGTGCGGCGATCCACTCCCGCGACATCCGCTTCGAGGAACGTACGGCGCGGCTGGTGCTGGCGCTGGACGTGACCGAACGCGAACGCAGCGAGCAGCGTTTCCAGCTGGTCGCGCGCGCAACCAGCGACGCGATCTGGGACTGGGATCCGCAGACCGACGCGACCTGGCGCAGCGACAATGCGTATGTGCTGTTCGGTTACTCGCGCGACGAGCTCGGCTCGACCATGGATGTGGTCGACACGCTGCTGCATCCGGACGATCGCGCCCGCATCCGCGCAAGCCTCGGCCGCGCGATCGCATCGGAGCGCACCGAATGGGAGGAAACCTATCGGCTGCGGCGCAAGGACGGCAGCTATGCCGACGTGCTCGATCGCGGTTTCCTGCTGCGCGACGCGCACGGACGCGCGATCCGCATGGTCGGCGGCATGCTCGACGTCACCCAGAAACAGCGCGACGAGGCCGACCTGCACTTGCTGCGGCGCGCGGTGGAGTCGGCCGACAACGGCATCCTGATCGCCGACGCGCGCCTGCCGGACGTGCCAGCGGTGTACGTCAACCGCGCGTTCGAGAAGATGACCGGTTACGCGGCGACGGAGATCATCGGCAGCGCCTGCCGCTTCCTGCGGCATAGCGATGCCGACGAGCCCGAATTCGCCGCGATCCGCCACGCGATCGTCGAACAGCGCGAGGTGCGCGTGCTGCTGCGCGACCATCGCAAGGACGGCGAGGTGTACTGGAACGATTTCTATCTTGCGCCGGTGCGCGATGCCGCCGGCGTGCTGACCCACTACGTGAGCATCCAGTCCGACGTCACCGAACGCCAGCGCATCCTCGAGCAGCTCGCCTATCGTGCGACCTACGATGAACTGACCGGATTGCCGAACCGCCAGTTGCTCACCGACCGCCTGCAACAGGGCGTGCAGAACGCCGAACGCTACGGGCGCGGCGTCGGCGTGCTGTTCGTGGACCTGGACGAGTTCAAGCTGATCAACGACAGCCTCGGCCACAGCGCCGGCGACGAAGTGCTGCGCGTCATCGCGCGACGTTTCGCCAAAGCCGTGCGTAGCCCGGACACGCTGGGCCGTTTCGGCGGCGACGAATTCGTGGTGATCCTCACCGAGGAATCCGACGAGGACGGCGTCGGTCGCGTGATCGAGCGCATCAGCGGCGCACTCGCGGATTCGGTGGACATCGCCGGCGCGCCGCATTACGTCACCGCGAGTATCGGCTATTGCCGTTATCCCGATGCCGGCGGGGACGCCGAAACCCTGCTCAAGAAAGCCGACCTTGCGATGTACAAGGCCAAGCAGCAGGGCCGCAACCGAGCGGTCGCGTACCACGCGGATTTCGATGCGGGCATCAGCGAACGACTGCACCTCGCTTCGGCCTTGCGCGATGCGTTGCAGCGCGAGGAATTCTGCCTGGAGTTCCAGCCGCTGTTCGACCGCGACGGTGCCGCGGTCGGGCTGGAGGCGCTGTTGCGCTGGCGGCATCCGGAGCGTGGCCTGCTGGAACCGGCGCAATTCATCGGCGTGTGCGAAGACAGCGGCTTGATCGTTCCGCTCGGTCGCTGGGTGCTGCACGAAGCGGCGCGCCACCACGCGCTGCTGGTCGATGCCGGATTCGGCCATCTGCGCATCGCGGTCAACGTGTCCGCGGTGCAATTCCAGCAGAATGTGTTCGAAGACGTGTACGGCGCGATCGACACCCATGCGGTGCGGCAGGGAGCGATCGAACTGGAGCTGACCGAGAGCGCGATCATGGCTAACCCGGAAGCCGCGATCGGCATCATGCAGCGGCTCGACGCGCTCGGCGTCAGCATTTCGGTGGACGACTTCGGCACCGGTTATTCGAGCCTGGCCTACCTCAAGCGATTGCCGATCGACCGCTTGAAGATCGACCGCTCGTTCGTCGACCAGCTTGGCCAGGACGACGACAACGACACGATCTGCACGTCGATCATCAACCTCGCGCACAGCCTCGGTCTGCACACCGTCGCCGAGGGCGTGGAAACCGCGCAGCAACTGAAATGGCTGCACGCGCGCGGTTGCGACGAAATGCAGGGTTACCTGCTCGGCCGACCGCTGCCGTTCGATGAGGCGTTGCAGGCATTGCGCGCTGCAGCCGTTACGCAGCGGCCCGATCTCGTCGCGTAAGCTGGCGGCATCGCGACAGCTGTTGCCGAAAACTGAAAACCGAACACGCGCGTAGCGTCAATGCACCTCGCGCTTCTTCTCGGTCTTCTTCGACGCCACGCTGAAGCGTGCTTCGACGGGCCCATCGTTGAGCATGCGCTCGGCGACGTATTCGCCCACCGCAGGGCCGTGCTTGAAGCCGTGGCCGGAGCCGCCGCCGGCGATCCACGCATTGTCGAATGCGGGATGGCGATCGATCACGAAATCGCCGTTCGAGGTGTTCTCGTATTGGCAGACTTCGCTGCCCACCAGCGGCGCGTTGGCCAGCGCGGGGAAGCGCAACGCGAGAAACTCGCGCGCGCTCGCGATGCGTTCGGCGCTCGGCACGCGTTCCATGCTGTCGGGATCGATCGCCTCGCCATGCGAGTCGTGCGCGAGCTTGAATCCGCGGCCATCCATATCGGGGAAGCCGTACCAATCGCGACCGAAGTCGAGCCAGATCGGCAAGGCACGCGATGCGAATACCGCGATCGCGAACATCACGTATCGCATCAAGATCCGCAACGAGCGCCTGCCGGCAATTGATGCGTGGTTGATCAATGTACTTCGCGCTTCTGCTCGGTCTTCTTCGAAGCAAGGCTGAAGCGCGGCTCAGCGGGCGCGCCCTTCAACATCAGAGTCGCGACGGATTCGCCCACCCGTGGGCCGTGCTTGAAGCCGTGGCCAGAGCCGCCGCCGGCGA
>JANXZP010000063.1 GCA_025355485.1 Pseudomonadota bacterium | reverse complement strand
TCGCGCAGCGCAAAAGGCTTGGTCAGGTAGTCGTCGGCGCCGGACTCGAAACCGAGCAACTTGTCTTCCAGCTGGTCGCGCGCGGTCAGCATCAGGATCGGCGCGGCGCCGCCTTGCGCGCGATAGCGCCGATCCTGATGCTGACCGCGCGCGACCAGCTGGAAGACAAGCTGCTCGGTTTCGAGTCCGGCGCCGACGACTACCTGACCAAGCCTTTTGCGCTGCGCGAGCTCGAAGCGCGCATCCACGTGCTGCACAAACGCCAGCAGCGGCAAACCCCGGCGATCCTGCGCGTGGCCGATCTGAGCCTGGATGTGCCGGGCCGCAGGGCGACGCGCCAGGGCCAGGCACTGAATCTCACACCCGCGGGCTATCGACTGCTCGAAGCGCTGATGCGCAAATCGCCGCACGTACTGGTCTACGCCGAACTCGCACAGGCGTTGTGGGGCGACGCCGAACACGACGCGGCGAGGCTGCACACGCATCTGTCGCTGTTGCGCGCGGCGGTGGATCGTCCGTTCGAGGAAGCGCTGATCGTCACTGTTCACGGATTCGGATACCGCATTGTTCAGCCTGCTGCCACGTAAGACCACGCTACGCATGCGCGTGACGCTGTGTTGCGCCGCGCTCGGTGGCGTCGTGGGCGTTTGCCTGGCGTTCGTTTCCGAACAGATCGCCGAGCGTTACGAGCACGTGCTGATCAGCGAAGAAATGAACGCCGAACTGGACGCGCAGATCGCGCAGCACGGCAACGAACCGGATGCACGGTTGCCGCGCAGCGCGTGGAAAAGCCTGTACATCGACCGTCCCGGCCAGGCGCCGGTTTCGCCGCTCGCCTTGCGCGCGCTGGCGCCGGGCGTGCATGAGATCGAAGAGCCCGAAGACCGTGACCAGTTTGCCGCGATCCGCATCGCGCCGATCGGCCGCGTGACGATGGTCGCCGGACTGCCGAGTTCGCCCGAACGCGAGCGCCGCTTCGCCGAGGAGCTGCTTGCGATGATCCTGCTCGGCATCGCGCTCGGCGCGTGGCTGGGGCGGATGCTCGCCGGCAGCATGCTCGCCCCGGTGCTGCGGCTCTCTCACGACGTGGACAGCCCTGAGCCCGGTACGGAATTGCAGCGGATCGCGATCGACCACCGTGCCGACGAAGTCGGTGCTCTCGCCAACGCCCTGATCCGCTACCGCGCGCGCATGCATCTGGCGATCGAGCGCGAAGTGTTGTTCTCGGCCGATGCCAGCCACGAACTGCGCACGCCGTTGTGCGTGCTGCAGGGCACCCTGGATCTGCTTCGCGAGAGCGCGAGTCCTGCTGCGCCCGGCCGCGGCCGGATCGAACGCATGCAACGCAGCGCGGGCGAGATGGCTACGTTGCTCGACGCACTGCTACTGATCGCGCGCTCGTCCGAAGCGAGCGACGCGAACGCGACCGTCGAACTCGGCTCAGCGCTAGCTTCGGTCATCGCCGAATTCCGCGAACAGCTCGATGGCGCGCAGATCGTGATCGGACTGCGCTGCGCCGAAGCTGCGCGCATCCACGCGCCGCCGGAGTTGCTGCGGGTCGCTCTGCGCCTGTTGTTCCGCTGCATCGCGAACGGCGCGTACGGAGCCCGGCTGCGGCTGGATGTCGATGCGCGCGGCATCGTGCTGGCATCGGCCGATGTCGCGGCCTCACCTCCGGATTCGATCGGCGAGCACACCGCTGATGCCGGCAACGCGATCGGGCAACACGCCGACGATCACGATTTGCATGCGCGACGCTCGGACGTTCGATGTTCGGACGTCCGGCGCTCGGACGAGACCGGCGGCATCGGCATGCTGCGACGCCTGTGCCAGCGCTATGGCTGGGCGCTGGAACTCGCGGACGATCCAGCCCAGCCGACCGTGCTGAGCCTGCGTTTCTGGGCGCCGGATGCGCCGGCGGCCGGCACCCGCGGGTGAACGCCGGCAGCGTTGCGCGCAACAGACCGATTTAACGCCAACGGTTGCATGATCGTGGAGCGTACGGCCTCATTTCGGGCGCTTGCAGCGCTACATCACGACCTCACGCCGGTGGACGACGATGCATCTTGAGATCCTCGATCTCGACGGTTCGGTGCACAGCCACGCGGGCGAATCGACCGCCACGCGCTGGCAATCCGTGCGCGTGCTCGACCTGCGCGACCTCGCGGCGAAGCTGCGGCTGTGGAGCGGTCGCAAGGCCATCGCCGAAGTGCGGCGTCGGCTGCACAGTGCGCCAGCGCATCCCGACCCCACGGTGACCCTGGTCGGTTCGGGCGATTTCCACCACCTCACGCCGCTGTTGCTCGAACGCGCACGCGAACCGGTCACCGTGATCCATTTCGACAACCACCCCGACTGGGTGCGGCTCGCGCCCCGCTGGCACTGCGGATCGTGGGTGAACCAGGCGCTGCGTGCGAAACAAGTCGCCCGCATCGTCACGATCGGTCCGTGCAGCGACGACCTGGTCTGGCCTGGCCTCAAGGGCGGCAACCTGCCGGCGCTCGCATCGGGACGGCTGCGGCTGTTCCCGTGGTCGCATGCGCCCTCGCGCGTGTTGCGGCGGATCCGCGACGGCGCGTCGTATCGCTGCGCGTCGCGCCACCTGGTCTGGAACAATCTCGCCGAGATGACGCCCGAACTCGCCGCGCGCACGATCCTGTCGCAGATCGCCACCGACGCGATCTGGCTGACGATCGACAAGGACGTACTGCCCGAGGACGAGGCCGTGAGCAATTGGGACCAGGGCCAGATGCCGCTGCGCGCGTTGCTGGGCCTGATCGAGGCGATCGGACGCAGGCACAGCATCGCCGGCGCGGATATCTGCGGCGAGTACGCCGCGCCGCAGTTCAGCAGCGCGCTCAAGCGCTGGGAAGTGCGGCGCGACCAGCCACGCCGCGCGCCGCCGGACGCATCCGCGCTGGCGCGCAACGCCGAAGTCAACCGGCAATTGTTGTCCACCATCGAGAAGGCCGCGCGCACATGCTGATGTTCCTGCTGCTGCTGGGTTCGGTGGTCTGCGACGTGACCGGGCAGGTCAGCTTCAAGCTCGGCATGGCGGGCGACGACGCGGCGTTCGACGACGGCGTGGCAGGATTCTTCCGCAGGCTCGCCAGCTCGCCGTGGATCGGAGTCGGCATCGCGGTGTATGTGCTCGAATTCGTGCTTTGGTTCGCCGCGCTGTCGCTGGCGCCGCTGAACCTCGCATTCGCGTTCGCCGCGCTGTCGTACTGCGGCGTGGTTCTGGCCAGCCGCGCGATCCTCAAGGAACGCGTCAGCGCCCGCCAGTGGCGCGCCACCTGCACCATCGCGGTCGGCGTCGCGCTGGTGAGCTGGCCGCAGGTGCATTGAGATGAAGTCATTCCACATCGAACGAATGAACGTAAGTACGCAGCCTTGTCGGAGTCGAACATGATGAAATCCAGCGAATTCTTCCTCCCCGGCGGTCGCGACGGCGTGTTGCTGATCCACGGCCTGACCGGTACGCCGACCGAGATGCGCTTCGTTGGCAAGGGCCTGCATCGCGCCGGCTTCAGCGTGCTCGGGATGCAACTCGCCGGCCATTGCGGCGACGAGGCCGACCTGCTCGCGACCGGCTGGCGCGACTGGTATCGCAGCGTGACCGAGGCGGCCGATCGCCTCGCCGGCCAAGTCGACCGGATGTTCGTCGGCGGCCTGTCGATGGGCGCGCTGCTGGCGCTGAAACTTGCGGCAGAGCGGCCCGAGCAGGTCGATGGCCTCGCGCTGTACGGCACCACCTTCGCCTACGATGGCTGGACGATTCCACGCATCGCGAAACTCTCCTTCATGCTGCCGCTAGCGATGCGCCTGGGGATCGGGCGCAAGCAGAAATTCATGGAAAAACCGCCGTACGGCATCAAGTGCGAACGCGTACGCCAGCGCATCGCCGGCAGCATGCTCGACGGCGACAGCGCGGCAGCGGGATTGCCGGGAAATCCGTGGCCGTCGCTCGCGGAGTTCTATCGCCTCTCGTCGCGCGTGCGCAAACAGCTCGGCCGGGTGCGCGCGCCGTGCCTGGTCGTGCATGCGGCGAACGACGATGTCGCCAGCGTGCGCAACGCGCAGATCGTCGAGCGGCGCGTCGGCGCCGAGGTCGAAACGATGCTGCTGCATAACAGCTACCACATGGTGACGGTGGACCAGGAGCATCGCGAAGTCGTCGCGCGTTCGGCGGACTTCTTCTCACGCTGCGTCGGCGCATCATCGGTATTGCGGGCAGTCTGATGGAATTGGTCGTCGCGAGCACGATCGAGGAGTTCCTGGCGGACGAATGGAACCGCCTGTTTCCTGGTGAGCTCGAAGACTGGACCTACTACCGCGCGACCGAGCGCGCACGGCTTGACGGATTCGAGTGGTTGTATTTCGGCGTACGCGTCGATGGCGAACTGCGCGCGGCGGTGCCGGCCTTCCTCACCGCCTATCGGCTGGACACCACGCTGGACGGCTATCTTCGCCGTGTCGTCGGCGCGCTCGCGTGCGCGGCGCCGGCGCTACTGCGCCCGCGCATGCTCGCGCTGGGTTCGCCGGTCGGCGAAACCTGCCATGCCGGTTTTGCGCCACACAGCACGCAGGCCGATCGGCTGCGCATGCTCACGCTGATCCTCGACGGCAGCGAAGCCCAGGCCGAACAACACGGCGCACGCCTGCTCGCAGTCAAGGACGTCGGCGATGCGCAATCGGCGTTGTGGGAGTGGGCGCTGAGCGCGCGCGGCATGCGCCGCCAGCCCGGCCTGGCGACCGCCACGCTCGCCTTGCCGTACGCGAGCATCGATGAATACCTGGCGACACTCAGCCGCGCGTCCCGCAAGGACCTGCGCCGCAAGCTGCGCACGCGCGACGCGCTGCGGATCGAGTGGCGGCACGATCTGACCGGCATCCGCGACGACATCGCGCGCCTGTATCGCAACACGCTCGAACGCGCTTCAATTCAGCTCGAAGAACTCACCCCGGAGTTTTTCGACAACGTACTCGCCGATCTTGGCGAACGCGCCTCCTGCGTCTGCTACTGGCTCGGCGAGACGTTGGTCGCGTTCAACCTGGTGCTGCTCGACGGCGAGCGCTTGATCGACAAGTACATCGGCATGGATTACCGCCATGCGCGCGAACTGAACCTGTACTACGTGAGCTGGATGGAGAACGTGCGCCATGCGATCGAGCACCGCATCGGCACCTACCAGAGCGGCCAGGGCCTGCCGCAGGAGAAATTGCGACTGGGCAGCACGCTGTCACCGAACTGGCTGTGGTACCAGCACCGCAACCGGCTAATCGACGGCACCATGAAGACCGCCGAACGCGCGCTCGGACTGCATCGCGGAAGCGCTACGACGGAAGCGGTCTCGCGCAAGGTGCGCGCATGAACGCGCCGGCCCGGCGGCATCCGCCGAAAACGCTGATCCTGGCGTGGATCGCGCTGGTCGCGGTTGAACTCCTGACCCAGCTTTCGCTGAAGTTCGCCGGCAAGGCGACCGGCGGTTTCGACTTTTCCGCGCATGCCTTCGCGCTGGCGCTAGCCTCGGGCTGGCTGTGGCTCGCGATCGCCAGCTATTGCGGCTGCTTCATCGTGTGGATGCTGATCCTGCGCCATTCGGATCTCTCGCGCGCGTATCCGACCAGCGCGATCGTGTTCGTTGCGATCATGTTCGCCTCATGGCTGGTGCTGCATGAAGCGATCGGTGCGATCCAGTTGCTTGGCGCAGCGGTCATCGTTGCGGGTATCCTTCAACTCGGCCACGATCAACCCGTCGCACCGCCGCAGGTCGCGTCCGTCATCGCGCCCTCACCGACCACCACGGAGTAACGCATGGACAACATCCAGGACGCGATCTTCGCGATCATCGCCAAGGAAGCGCACATTCCGGTCGAGAAGATCACCCTTCAGTCCACCCTCAAGGATCTCGAAATCGATTCGCTGGACATCGTGCAGATCATCTTCGAGCTCGAAGACCGCTTCGGCATCACCCTTCCGGATCGCGATCCCACGGTCGACACCGAAAGCGTGCGCGGGCTGGTCGCCGCGGTCGAGCGGCTGGTCGTGGAAAAGAACGCGGCCGCGCCGAGCGCCACCTGACCATCGCCATCCCGTCTGGGCACGACCCGAGGATCATTCACATGCGTCGCGTCGTGATTACCGGCATGGGTTCGATCAGCGCGCTCGGCCATGACGCGGCTACGTGCTGGCAGGCGATGCGCGAAGGCCGCAGCGGCATCGCCACGATTTCGGCGGTGCAACCCGAGCTGCTGAAGGCGCCGATCGCCGCCGAAGTGCGCGACTTCGATCCGCTGAAACACTTCGACGAGAAGAAACTGATCCTGCTCGACCGCGTCTCGCAGTTCGCGCTGGTCGCTGCGCGCGAAGCGGTCGCGCAATCGGGCCTCGATTTCCGCGCCGATGGCCTAGGCGACACGACGGCGGTGATCATCGGCACCGGCGTCGGCGGCGAGAACACCAACGACCAGGCTTCGCGGCGCCTCTATGCGGAAAACAATCCGCGCTTGCATCCGTTGACCATCGTGCGGTTGATGGCGAACGCGCCGGCCAGCCAGGTCTGCATCGAGTTCGGCCTGCGCGGCCCGGCGTTCGCGGTGTCGAGCGCCTGCGCATCGGCGAACCACGCGATGGCGCAGGCCTTCCACATGGTGCGCTCGGGCATGGCCGATACCGCCGTGACC
>JANXZP010000205.1 GCA_025355485.1 Pseudomonadota bacterium | reverse complement strand
CGAGGGGGTGCGCGATGAATCTGTTGCCGGAACGGTTGTGGGGATTCGCGGCGTGCGTCGCGCTGTTCGCGCTGTCCTGCGCGGCGGCGTACTGGCTTGATCGCGATTGGATCTACGCGGCGCTGGCGTTCGGCGTGCTGGCGGCGATCGGCATACACGACCTTGCGCAGAAGCGCCATGCGGTCAGCCGCAATTATCCGGTGCTCGCGCATTTCCGCTATTTCCTCGAATCGATCGGGCCGGAAATCCGTCAATACTTTATCGAGCGCGACACCGAAGAGAATCCGTTCTCGCGCGCGCAGCGTGCGCTGGTGTACCAGCGCGCCAAGAACGTGCTCGACAAGCGCCCGTTCGGAACCCAGCTCGATGTGTACGGCGACGACTACGAATGGCTGAACCATTCGCTGATGCCGACCGTGCTGAAGTCGCACGATTTCCGCATCGTCATCGGCGAGGGCAGGGCAAAACCGTATTCGGCCAGCGTGTTCAACATTTCGGCGATGAGCTTCGGCGCGTTGTCGGCGAATGCGATCCGCGCGTTGAACATGGGCGCGAAGCGCGGCGGTTTCTATCACGACACCGGTGAAGGTTCGATCTCGCAATACCATCGCGAATGCGGCGGCGACCTGGTTTGGGAAATCGGTTCCGGCTATTTCGGCTGCCGCGACGACGAGGGCCGGTTCAACGAGGACAAGTTCATCGCCAACGCCTGCACCGAGCAGGTGAAGATGATCGAGGTGAAGCTTTCGCAGGGTGCCAAGCCGGGCCATGGCGGCGTGCTGCCCGGAGTCAAGGTCTCTCCGGAAATTTCCGCTGCGCGCGGCGTGCCGATCGGTGTGGATTGCGTTTCGCCATCGCGGCATTCGGCATTTGCGACACCGATCGAGTTGCTGCAATTCGTCGACCGACTGCGCAACCTGTCGGGCGGCAAGCCGACCGGGTTCAAGCTCGCAGTCGGCCACCCGTGGGAATGGTTCGGCATCGCCAAGGCGATGGTGGACACCGGGATCCTGCCGGACTTCATCGTCGTCGATGGCGGTGAAGGCGGTACCGGCGCGGCGCCGCTGGAGTTTACCGATCACGTCGGCGCGCCGCTGCGCGAGGCGCTGCTGCTGGTGCACAACACCCTGGTTGGACTCAATCTGCGCCAGCACATCCGCGTCGGTGCAGCCGGCAAGGTCGTGACCGCGTTCGACATCGTGCGAACGCTCGCGCTGGGTGCGGATTGGTGTAACGCCGCACGCGGCTACATGTTCGCGCTCGGCTGCATCCAGTCGCTGAGTTGCCACACTGATCGCTGCCCGACCGGCGTGACCACCCAGAATGCGTCGCGGCAGAAAGCGCTGGTACCCGAAGACAAGGCGACTCGGGTGTTCCACTTCCACGAGAACACGATGATGGCGTTCAAGGAATTGCTTGCCGCGGCCGGCCTGGATCATCCGGACGAACTCGGCCCCGAGCACGTCATCCGTCGCGTGTCCGCGACCGAGGTGCGGTCGCTCGCGACCCTGCATCGCTTCATGAAGCCGGGCGAGCTGTTGGCCGGCGAACTTCCGGAGCATCCGGCGTACCGTGTGTTCTGGGACGAAGCACGCGCGGACTCCTTCGTCCCGCCGTCGCAAGTGCGCGCATTGCGTGGCAGCAAGCTGGTCTGATCGCTGATCCGCCCACGATTGCAGCGAAAAACGAGCTTCCCGCGCCTTCAGGCGGTAAAATGCACGACTGCATCGATTCCGGCTTCCGGGACCGGATGTTTGAGCCGTCCGTTCGCTACAGGAAATCACGCATGCGCTTCTTGAGTTTTCGTATCTGTTTCGCCGCGCTGCTCGCCTGCATGTTGCTCGCATCGTGCGCGACCCAGCAGGCGTTGACGCCAGGCAGCACGCACGTCGTCGCCAGCGAGGGCGGCTTGCCTGCGCCGGACACGACCAGTGCCAGCGGTGCATACGAAGGCGTGTCCGAATACCGGATCGGCCCGCAGGACCTGCTGACGATCAGCGTATTCGGCGTGCCCGAGTTGAACCAGGATGTGCGGGTCAACACCGGCGGCAACATCTCGCTGCCGTTGATCGGCAGCATCCAGGCCGGCGGCAAGACCATCCAGATGCTCGAGCAGGATATCGCCGCAAAGCTGTCGGCCAATTACCTGCAATCGCCGCAGGTCACGGTTTTCATCAAGGAGTTCACCAGCCAGCGCGTGACCGTCGAAGGCGCGGTGAAGAAGTCCGGGATTTTCCCGATCACCGGACGCACGTCGCTGTTGCAGGTCATCGCCACCGCCGGTGGCCTGGACGAGCTCGGCGATCCGCACGCGCTGGTCGTGTTCCGCGTCATCAAGGGCCAGAAAATGGCCGCAGTGTTCGATCTGGAGAAAATCCGCCACGGCGCCGCCGAGGATCCGCAGATCTACGGCGACGATATCGTGGTCGTGGATATTTCCGGTTCCAAGAGCGCGATGCGGCGCATTTTCCAGGCGGTGCCGCTGCTCGGCATCTTCCATCCGTTCTGATCGATACCATACCAAGGCAGCGCAATCCCCATGCAGGAAGACGAACACATCACCGGCCAGCCGCAGGACGATCGATTCCCGATCGCCCAGGCGCAACATCCAGTGGCGCCGATCGCGACGCGCACGGTGCTGCCGGTCGCGCTGGATCCGCGCGATGGCGAGCAGTCCGACCAGGACGAAATCAACCTTCGCCAGTACTGGCAGGTGATCCTGAAACACAAATGGACGGTGCTGGCCGCGCTGGCCATCGTGTTCGTCAGCGTGCTGGTCGCTACCTTGCTGATGACGCCGATCTACCGTGCCACGACCACGATCGAGATCGACCGCGACACCATCAAGGTGGTGGAAGTGCAGGGCATGGCGCCGGTCGAATCGAGTTCGGACGACTTCTACAAGACCCAGTACGAATTGCTCAGGAGCAACGCGCTGGCCGAGCGGGTCGCGCGCGGATTGAACCTCGCCAGTGATGCGGACTACCTGCACCTGCAGCACGTGTCCGCGTTGTCGAAGCTGTTCGGGTTGTTGCGTCACGGGAGCACGACCGCAACCGCAACTCGGTCACCCGCCCCGGTGCAGGATTCGAAGGGACTGGGTGGTTTCGTGAGCGCACATCTCTCGATCGAGCCGATCATGGAATCGCGCCTGGTGCGGATCAACTTCGACAGCCCGAACCCGCAGTTGGCGGCACGGGTGGCCAATGCGGTCGCCGAGAATTTCATGGCATCCAATCTCGAACGTGGCTTCAACTCCACCGCGTACGCACGCCAATATCTCGAAAGCCGCCTGCAGCAGATCAAGCAAAAACTCGAGGAGTCCGAGGCGCAGCTGGTCGCGGTCGCGCAGAAGGAAAAGATTTTTTCCGGCAGTGATGGCACCTCGCTCGCAGCACAAGACCTGACGTCGCTGAATACCCAGCTTTCCGCTGTGCGGGATCAGCGTATCCGCGCGCAGGCGCGTTGGAACCAGGCTTCCGCCGCAACAGGTACCGCATTGCCAGCCGACATGCTGGGCAGCTCGATCATCGGCACCTTGCGGCAGAACCGCGCCACGCTGATGGCGCAGTACCAGGAGAAGTTGGGCGTCTACAAGCCCGCGTTCCCGCAGATGCTGCAGCTCAAGGGCCAGATCGACGAGATCGACAAGCAGATCCAGACCGAGGTCGGCAACGTCAAGGCGTCCGTGCGCTCGGAATACGAGGCCACCCAGTCGCAGGAAGCGATGCTGCAAAAGCAGATGGACGTGCTCAAGACCGAAGTGCTCGACCAGCAGACCCGCAGCATCCGGTACAACGTGCTAAAGCGCGAGGTCGATACCAACCGCCAGCTCTACGACGGGCTGTTGCAGCGCTACAAGGAAATCGGCGTCGCGGGCGGCGTGACCACCAACAACATGAGCATGGTCGATCGCGCCGATGTGCCGGAAGGCCCGTACAAGCCGGACCTGCGGTTCAACCTGATGCTGGCGACGTTCTTCGGATTGGCATTGGGCGTGATGCTAGCGCTGGTATTCGAATACCTCGACGACACCGTGAAAACCTCCGAGGATGTCGAGAAACTGCTCGGTCTGGCGGTGCTCGGGATCATTCCGAAACTCAGCGACCTCACCCCGCGACAGGCGCTGGAGAATCCACGTTCGGCATTCGCTGAAGCTTACCGATCGGTGCGAACGGCGTTGCAGTTCTCGACCGCATCCGGGGTGCCGCGCACGCTGCTCGTCACCAGTTCGGTGCCGAACGAGGGCAAGTCCACCACCGCGCTCACGCTGGCGCACAACTTCGCCCAGCTCGGAAAGCGTGTACTGCTGATCGATGCCGACCTGCGCAACCCGTCGCTGCATCGCACCCTCGGCCTCGACAACGGCAACGGCCTGAGCAATTGCCTTACTGGCGCGGCCAAGCCGCAGGACGTGATCAGGCAGCAGGATGAGGCGAATCTGGATGTGATGACATCGGGTCCGCTGCCTCCGAATCCAGCCGAGCTATTGTCCGGTCCGAAGATGCTCGCGCTACTCACCGTTGCGATGACCAAGTACGACCAGATCATCATCGATGGCCCGCCGACGATGGGGATTGCCGATGCGCCGATCCTGTCGCATATCGCCAAGGGCACGCTGCTGATCGTCGATGCCGGCCGCACCCGCCGCGAGGTCGCACGCGGTTCGGTCAAGCGTCTTCGTTCAGCGCACGCGCACATCCTTGGCGCCCTGCTGACCAAGTGCGATGCGCACATGGGCGGCTACGGCTACAGCGGCTACGACTATTACTACGCCTATGGCGAAGGCACACCGAAGCTCACACGCCAATGATCGGTATCGGCTACAGCGGCTACGACGACTGCGCATATGGTGAAAGCGCGCCCAAGCTCACGCAGCAATGATCGGTAACGACTACAGCTATAGCAGCTACGACTACCGCGCTTATGGTGAAAGCGCGTCCAAGCTCACGCGGCAATGACCGGTAACGGCGCCGACGCGCTGGGGCATGCGCTGGAACTGCATGCCAAACCCGGGGCGCTGGCATTGCTGCGCAGGCGTCCGTTGCCGGATGCAGTACTGCTGCTGATCCGCATCGCCGCGGGCGATCGCCAGGCGATCGAGGATGCCGCTGCGCGCACCTCGGTGTCGGTACGCAAGCTCACCGACGCGGCCGTGATGTATCTGCGACAGGTGCTGTTCGATGCGGACGCGGACCATTACCGCTTGCTGGGCGTGCGCGCCGATGCGAGCGAGGAAGCATTGAAGGAGCACTATCGCTGGCTCATGCGCTGGCTGCATCCGGACCGCGATCCGGATCGTACGGGCGAAGCCGATGCACAACGCGTGAACCGCGCATGGCATGTCCTGCGTTCCGGTGAGCGACGTCTCGCCTACGACCGGCAACGCGCGCAGCAAGCCGCGCAGCCGGTTGGTTCCGCTACCTCGCTATCGGCCCATCGCCACGCATCCGCGTCGAGAATCCCGCAGCGACCACCACTTTCGCCGCGTACCGTTCGCCATCTTCCGGTGTTCGTGCTGGGTGGATTGGCGCTGCTCGCAGGCGGTTCGCTCGCGGGTTGGCACTGGCTGAATCAAACCGGTGAAGCGAATGTCGCAACGCTGCGCAGCCTTCGCACCGATGCCCACGGGCTCACGCGCAGTCCGGCCGCACAGGCATCGATGATGGTTCCGTCGCAACGCATCGTCGACGCGACGACGCATGCGGTCGACGCGAGTGCGCCGATCGCGCGGCCGGATGCCCGGGCAAGCGAGAGTGCGGACGCCGACCCAGTGCCGCCTGCGCATGCCGTGCCGTGGGTATCCATGAGCACCGGCAATTCGACGGCCGCCGCACCGCAGCGCGTGGTGCGTCGCGCGACCGCATTGCCCGATCCTGCACAGGATTCAGTCGATCACGCGACTGCCGATCGATCCGAGGCGGATCTGACCAATGCGGATCAGGCCAGCGCGGATCAGGCCGACGCGGATCGCGCTTACACGATGATCCCGGATCGACTAGCCGCGGCGTATGGACAGGGAAATCTCGAGCAGTTGATGCGACTGTTCGCGTCCGACGCCGTCGATGATCGCGGTGGCATCGCGACGATCGCGAGCGAATACCGAAGCCTGTTCCGACAGACGCGCTCGAGGCGCCTACGCATGGGTACGCTGAGCTGGCGTGCGCAGGACGGGCACGCCGTCGGTACCGGCACGTTCGATGCGCGCGTGCGACGACGAGGGCATCCATACGCGCGACATGTCCGCGGCAATATCGTGATCGAGGCCGCGTCGGTCGACGCGCAGTGGAAGATCGAACGCATCTCGCTGCGGGGAAGACAGCGATGAGGCGCGCTGCATCTGGTTTCATGCGCACTCCGCTCGGCATCGGCGTCGTGGTCGCAGCGTTATTGCTTGCTTGGCGTTGCATCACCCTGGGGGCGGCCGATCTGCTTGTCGCGTCCGATCCAAATGCCGCGACGGGCTGGCGTGCCGCGCATCCCGCGGCCCAGTACGAAGTCGCTCAGGCCGATTTTCTTGCACATCGCGACTCCGATGCGCTCGTCCACGCACGCCTCGCCATCGCCGGCGACCCGCTGGATGGACGTGGGTATCGCATCGCCGCCGCGGTCGCCGAGCGTGCCGGCAATCGCGCGTACGCGCGGGAGCTGTTCGAGTTGGCAGTGCGCCGCGCGCCGCGCGATCTGCCGACGCGCATCAAGCTGGCCGAATACGCATTCAAGGCCGGTGAACGCGAGCGCGCCTTGCACGAAGTGGACATGCTGCTGCGCATCCAGCCCGAACTCGATCCTGATGTGTTGCCGCGGCTGGTGCGGTTGTCGGAGGATCCGGTTGCGATCGATCCGATCGTGCGGCTCCTGTTGAACCATCCGGCATGGCGGAATGGATTCCTTTCGCTGCTCGCGGGGAACGCACGCGACCCGAATGCGGCAGGGCGCATTTTTTCCAGACTGGC
The DNA here is from genome assembly GCA_025355485.1 of Pseudomonadota bacterium. Classification (GTDB taxonomy): domain Bacteria; phylum Pseudomonadota; class Gammaproteobacteria; order Xanthomonadales; family Xanthomonadaceae; genus SZAS-103. The sequence continues at coordinate 21,345 of JANXZP010000205.1, read as the reverse complement.
AAGCGAGGATTCGCTGTCCCCGAACGAAACCGATTCGCGGCGTAACCTGCAACGCCGCATCGACGATCAGTCGCACGGCGGCACGCCTGCAACCCGCTTCGACGGCGCCGCCGCAGGCGCCGCCTGGTACGCGTTGATGGATTGGAATTCCATGGACAGCACGGCGTATATGCAATCCGAAGACGCGTTCGATTCGATCGGAACGCCATGACCTGCGACATGGCCCATGCGGCGAGGGAGCGCAGCGATGTCCGCTGATATGCACGCCGCGCGGACGGGCCGCGCGCTGTTCTGGCTTGCGGCACTCGTGCTCGTGATCAGCCAGACGCTGTGCAATGGACCGGACGGGATCGCCGGCGTCGTCATTGCCGAAACCGGACTGCTGTTGTTGTCGATCGCGACGATCGCTTGCTGCATGTTGTCATCGCACGGTTTGCGTTTTTCCGGGCCCGATCGACTGCTAGCGGCGTTGCTGTTCGGCATCGCGCTGCTGGCGATGATCCAGCTGGTGCCGTTGCCGCATGCGCTGTGGAAGTCGCTGGCGGGCCGTTCGAACCTGACCGGCGAAATGCAGAGCATAGGCATCGCGGCCGGTTGGCGTTCGCTCAGTGTTTCGCCGATGGCGAGTGAACGCAGCCTGCTCGCGTTGTTGCCTGCGATAGCTATCTTCCTGGCTGCGCGTGCATTGTCCGCGATGGGAAGGAAACGGTTGCTGCGGATCGCCATGGCGCTGGGATTGCTCTCGATCCTGCTGGGCATCGCGCAGGTCAGCGACGGACCCGATAGCAACCTGCGCCCGTATCGGCCGAGCAACCTGACCGGCGCTATCGGTTTTTTCGCCAACCGCAACCATTACGGCAGCATGCTGGCGATGCTGCTGCCGTTCTCGATCGGCTGGACGATCCAGGAATTCTTGCGCGTGCGCGAAGCCGGCCTCGCATGGACCCTGCGCCTCCTGCCACTGTGCGGCATAACCTTCCTGTTCGTCATCGCGATCCTGTTGTCGTATTCGCGATCCGGGCTGTTGCTGACGGCGATCGCCGGAGCGGGCGGGCTGGCGCTGTTGTGGCGATCCGGCGTCGGTCGCCGTACCGTCCTTGCGGTCGCAATCTGCGGGGTCCTGGGTGGCACCCTTGCGCTGCAGATCGCCGGCAATAATGTCGTGTCGCGCGTCGTGGCGCTGGATGTGGGGACGGATACGCGCTGGCCTGTCCAGGCCACGACAATCGCCGCCGCGCATCACTACGGCGCTTTCGGCTCCGGCTTGGGTACGTTCGTCCACGCCTATCAGAGCGTCGCGCCTGACTATCAGGTGGACCAGAACGCCTACGTCAATCACGCCAACAACGATTATCTTGAATTCTGGCTCGAAGCCGGCTGGCCGGGTGTTGCGCTGACCATCCTGTTTTTCGTCTGGTACGCGCGGGTCGCGATTCCGTTATGGCTTGCGTCGCGCGAACCGAACATCGGCACGATGATCGCGCGAGCGGCCAGCCTGTCGGTGCTGCTTGCGCTGACCCACACTGCACTCGAATACCAATTGCGCAAGCCCGGGATCATGGTGCTGTTCGGCCTGTGTTGCGCATTGCTGTCCGCGCAAGCGGCAGGATCTGCGGAGCGGCAACCTGCAAGGCTGCGGGCCGATGGCGCGGGGCGACGGCGCACCAAGCGCCAGCGCGCGATGGATTAAGCTACTGGCGACCCGATTCCCGTAAACTTGCGCATCTTTTCCTGGCGGTCTGGCCAACGCCGCCGACCCGGATCAACACGCCGACTGGACGATGCATGCACGCACTGAACAAGGCCGTCATCGGCGTCATCGGACTGGGCTATGTCGGGCTGCCGCTCGCGGTGGAGTTCGGCAAGCGCTACGACACCGTCGGTTTCGACATCGACGCCGCACGCATCCAGGCCTTGCGCGATGGGGTAGATCGCACGCTGGAAGTCGATCGCGACGAACTAGCCACGGCCACGCGCTTGCGTTTTTCGCACGCAGCCGACGACTTGCGCCGCTGCAACGTGTTCATCGTCACCGTGCCCACGCCGATCGATGCATACAAGACGCCCGATTTCACCCCGCTGATTGGCGCGAGCGAAACCATCGGCAAGGTACTCAAGGTCGGCGATGTGGTGGTGTATGAATCCACCGTCTACCCGGGCGCGACCGAGGAAGTCTGCGTGCCGATCCTGGAGCGCGTATCCGGCTTGACGTTCAATCGCGATTTTTCCGCGGGCTACAGCCCCGAGCGGATCAATCCCGGCGACAAGCAGCATCGCGTGACTTCGATCCGCAAGGTGACTTCGGGTTCCACGCCCGAAGCCGCGGATTTCGTTGATGCGCTGTATGCGAGCATCATCCCCGCGGGCACCCATCGTGCGAGTTCGATCAAGGTCGCCGAAGCCGCGAAGGTGATCGAGAACACCCAGCGCGACGTCAACATCGCACTCATCAACGAACTGGCGATGATCTTCGATCGCCTCGGCATCGACACCGCCGAAGTGCTCGCAGCCGCGGCCACCAAGTGGAACTTCCTGCCGTTCCGGCCGGGCCTGGTTGGCGGCCATTGCATCGGCGTCGATCCGTACTACCTGACCCATAAGGCGCAGGCGGTCGGCCATCATGCCGAGATGATCCTCGCCGGCCGCCGCATCAACGACGGCATGGGCGCGTACGTCGCGCAGCGCGTGATCAAGTTGATGCGCGGCAGCCGCCGACCGAGCGCGGATCCGCGCGTCCTCGTGCTGGGACTGAGCTTCAAGGAAAACTGCCCGGACCTGCGCAACACCAAGGTCACCGACATCGTGCACGAGCTGCAGCACTACAGCGCGGTGGTCGATGTGCACGATCCGTGGGTCGATGCGGCCGAAGCGCAGCGCGAATACGGCCTGGCGCTGATCGCCCAGCCCGAAGCGGGGCGCTACGACGCGGTGATCCTCGCGGTCGGCCACACGTGCTTCTGCGAGCGCGGCGCGGCTTGGATGCGCGGCCTGCTCGGTAGCGACGGCGTGCTGTTCGACGTCAAGAGTTTGCTGCCGGTCGATGCGGTCGACGGAAGGCTATAGAAGGAATCTTTCTCCAGATGAACCCCTATCCCCGCCGTGTTCTGCAGGATGTCGAGAACAGGAGCTTCACGTCTTTTCTTGATCTCATGCGCTGGATGGCGGCAGCGATCGTTTTCCTGTCGCATCTGCGCGACCCATTGTTCCTGGGTTATGGCAGCCTGGTGGCGGGCGACCGCAATCTCGGAGTGCAGCTCTGGTATTTCGTGACAGGATGGTTTGGCGAGGCGGTCATCGTCTTCTTCGTGTTGAGCGGATATCTCGTTGGCGGCATAGCGTGCGCCAAGGCCAGTCTCGGCCGCTTCTCCATCGGGGATTATGCGGTCGATCGCTGTACCCGCCTCTATGTCGCATTCGCCCCTGCGCTCCTGTTGACCGCGATTCTGGATATTGCCGGTTCCACATGGTTCGCAGACACCGGCTTCTGGACGCACACGCAGCCCATGGTGCGGGAGAAAATCGCAACGCTGCCGTTTCTCGCTTATTTGACGCTGAAGAATTTCTTCGCGAATTTGTTCATGCTGCAAACCATCGTGGCGCCGCCTTTCGGGAGTAACCAGCCGCTCTGGACTATTTCACTGGAATTCTGGTTCTACGTGGTGTTCGGACTTGGCCTGGCGAGTTGCCTGGCCTCCGTGAAGTCTCTTCGCCTTTTGGGCTTGTGCGCACTTGGTATTCTTTTCGTTCTGTTGGGGATCCGCTTTCCGGGATATCTGGGTCTCTGGCTTTTCGGGGTGATCGCGGCTTTCGTGCCATGGCGCGCAATCGAGCGACCGCCGCTCGCTTTTCTTGTTTTCGCTGGGATTCTTGTTTTTTCGCGCGCAGGGCAGGAGATGATGAAGCAGGCGGCATGGTGGCCCATGCTGCGCGACTATCTCGTGGCGGCCTCGTTCGCCTGGCTGTTGGTGTCGATGCGCTCGGTCAACCTGATCGTTCTCGAACGCGCATGTGGATTCAATCGTTTCATGGCCGATTTTTCCTACAGTCTTTACCTGATCCATTTTCCGTTGTTGCTGTTCCTGCTTGGAGCCTTGCACGCGACGGGATTGTTTGACGGGATTGCGCGCGGCTACTCGCCTACGAGCGCGCAAGGACTTTTTGTCTACGGTGTCGTGATTGCGTTGACTTATCTCGGAGCGTGGCTGTTTTCAACAGCAACGGAGCGCCGGACGCCCGGGATTCGCCGCATGCTGAAACAAATGCTGGTGAGCCGAGGTTTCGTTCTGGGGCGCGCCGGGAGCAGCTAGAATGCCCGGAAGGCTCAAACCGATGGCGTTGCAATCGTTGCGGACCATCAGGATCGAACGACGTATCCATGACGGCAGTTGAATCGTGACACTTGAAGCCGGAATCAAATATCAGCCATGAAAGTCCTGGTAACCGGCACTGCCGGCTTCATCGGTTCCTCCCTCGCCATCAAGCTGCTCGAGCGCGGCGACGAGGTGGTCGGCATCGACAATCTCAGCGACTACTACGATGTCGAGCTGAAGAAGGCGCGGCTCGCGCGTTTCATCGACCATCCGTGCTACACGCACATCACCGCGGATCTGGCCGATCGCGCCGCGATCGAGAGCGCATTCGCGATGCACAAACCGCAGCGCGTGGTGAATCTCGCGGCGCAGGCCGGCGTGCGCTACGCCGCGCAGAACCCGCATGTGTACGTGTCGAGCAACGTGACGGGCTTCCTGCATGTACTCGAAGGCTGCCGACATCACGGTGTCGAGCACCTCGTGTTCGCGTCCACCAGTTCGGTGTACGGCGCGAATCTCGACATGCCGTTTTCCGAACACGCGAGCTGCGAGCATCCGCTGACGCTGTACGCGGCGAGCAAGAAAGCCGACGAGATGATGGCGCACAGCTACGCGCACCTCTACGGCATTCCGTGCACAGGCTTGCGTTTTTTCACCGTCTATGGCCCGTGGGGCAGGCCGGACATGGCACTGTTCCTGTTCACCAAGGCGATCCTCGCCGGCGAGCCGATCAAGGTGTTCAACCACGGTCACCACAAGCGCAGCTTCACCTACATCGATGACATCGTCGAAGGCGTGGTACGCACGCTCGATCGAGTCGCGCAGCCGAACGCTGCGTGGAACGGTATCGTACCCGACCCGGCGACGAGTTCAGCGCCGTACCGGATCTACAACATCGGTAATCGCCAGCCGGTCGAACTGCTGCGTTACATCGGAGTGCTGGAGGATTGCCTCGACCGCAAGGCAACGATGGAGATGCTGCCCCTGCAGGCCGGCGACGTGCCCGATACCGAGGCGAGCGTGGACGATCTGATAGGCGATGTCGGCTACAGTCCGACGACTTCGGTCGAGCAGGGCGTCGCGCGTTTCGTGGAGTGGTATCGCGACTATTACCGGGTCGCTTGATGTACCGACGCGCACGCGATCTGTATTCGAGTCCCGGTCGGGACGGAACCCTGGTCAGGGCGGTCGTCGGCAGCGCGGGCCTGCGCGTGGCCGGCATGGGCTTGGGCTTCCTCGTCAACGTGCAACTCGCGCGCATGCTCGGGCCGGCGGATTACGGCATCTACGGCATCGCGATGTCGCTGGTGTCGATCGCGATGATTCCGACCGAACTCGGATTATCCCAGCTCGTGACCCGCGAAGCGGCGATCGCCGAAGCGACCCATGATCGTTCGATGATCCGTTCGTTGCTGGACTGGACGTTCCGCTTCGTGCTCGCCAATACCGCTGTGATCGTGGTCGTCGCGCTGGCTGCGCTGCTGTTGACGGGATCGGCCTCGGGCAGCGCGCTGAAGCCAGCGCTGTCGTGGGGCATGGCCTTGTTGCCGCTGGTGGCGATTGCGGGCATCTGCAGTGCCGCGTTGCGCGGAATGCACCATGTCGTCGAAGGGCAGTTGTTCGAAATGCTGCTGCGCCCGGGATTGCTGTCGCTGGGTTTGTTCTTGTTCTGGATATCGGGCTACGCGCATGCCGTGACGCCGTCGCTGGCGATGGGACTGAACGTGCTCGTTGCAACAATCGGCGCGATCTTGATGATCAGATGGCTGGCGCCGCTGCTGCGAGGCGTGCCGACGCTTGCGCAACCTCGAGAGACGCGAGGTCGTTGGCTGCGCAGCGCGATCCCGCTTGCGCTGGGCGAGGGAATGCGGATCGTTTCCGGGAATCTCGCGATCCTTATCCTCGGCCTGCTCGCGCCTGCGACGGAAGTCGGCCTGTATCGCGTGGCGGCAGGCGTTTACACCGCGGCAACGCTGCCCTCGGCGTTGCTCAATGTCGCGTGTTCTCCGATGCTGGCCAGCCTGCATGCCGAAGGGAAAAAGGCCGCGATCCAGCGCGTCAATGCATGGATGGCGCTGTTGCTCGTGCTTGCGGCGGTGGCGACCCTGACACCGTTCGTGCTGGCCGGCAGGACGATCCTGTCAATCGCATTCGGCCACAGTTATTCCGCTTCGAACACGATCCTCGTCGTGCTGCTCGCGGGCGAACTCGCCGCAGCCTTCATCGGCCACCCGACCATCGTGCTGAACATGCTGCATCATGAGCATGCGGTCACCCGGTTCTCGCTCGTGGCGTTGCTGATCAACCTGTTGGTCAGCCTGAGCCTGATACCCCTGTATGGTGGTGTTGGCGCCGCGCTTGGGGTCGTGCTCTCGCAATTCATGTGGAGACTGCTGTGCTCGCGGCACGCGCGCCGCCATCTCGGACTGGAGTCGTCCGTGCTTGCCTGGAGGAAGTGGTGATGCCTGTCCGTACAAGCGCAGCGACCACGGGAAGGCAACCATCGCTCGATGGTATTGCATGCCGGACATCCCTGGACAATCGGCCGATCGTGCCCTCCATCTCGCCGACCGGCATCGACGAAGTGGACGACGGTTTGGGCGAAACGGAACTGCCGTTGGTGAGCTTCGCCCTTCTCGGGTACAACCAGGAAAAGTACACGCATGCCGCGGTGGAGGCGGCGCTTGCGCAGGACTATCCGCGCCTGGAAATCATCCTGTCCGACGACTGCTCTACGGACCGGACCTTCGACATCATGCGCGAGACAGTCGCCGGATATTCCGGCCCCCACCGGATCGTGCTCAACCGCAATGCATCCAACCAGAAAACCGGCGGACACATGAACGTCATCCACCGGATCGCGCGCGCGGAGTTGCTCATCGTTGCGGCATGCGACGACATCTCGCTGCCGACTCGGGTATCAAGGATCGTCGAGATGTGGTTGAAGACGGGCAGGCGCGCCGGGTTGATCCATTCCAGCTGCGACAGCATCGATGACTCCGGGGGGCGGCAGGGCAAGCTTGACTGTCCGTGCCTGGCTGTCCTGCGATCGGCCGAGGAGACCGCACAAACGAACGCATATGTGATCGGTGCGACCAGTGCGTATTCCCGGCAGATTTTCCGATTGTTCGGCGACTTGAACTCCGACGTGATGCACGAGGATTGCGCCGCGACATTCCGCTCCCTGCTGGCCGGACTGCCCATCGAATACATCGATGAACCACTCGTGTTGTATCGGAATCTCGTCGGCTCGTCGGGCTTCTACCAGGGTTCGGGAGGCCACCTGTCGGCGCCGCAACGATTGACTTTCCTGCAGCGCGCCAAGATCGACTACCAGCAGAAGCTTCGGGACCTTCAAAAGATCCCCAATGCTGCCGCTGCAAGAATCGCTGAAAAGCGCTTGCATTATTTCGAAGCGGCGTTGCGTTTCGAATCGGGCATTCCAGGCTTGCGCGAAATACTGCACTTTTCGCGCCGGGCGGGTGTCGCAGGCGTCGCCCGGCTCATGGTCAAACGACTGCTCAACCGGATGCGGGATGCAGCATGAACCTTTTCCGCAGACTTTCGCACTACCTCCTGCAGCTCAAGGGGTGGATCGTCTTCGGCAAACGGGTCGGAATCCTGGGCAATTTCACCGTGGTCAATCCTTCCAACGTGAGGATTGGCATACATTGCGGCATCAACAAGGATGTTTTCATCCTCGGACACCATCGTGTCGAGATCGGTGACTACGTCGTGTTGTCGGCGCGTGTCATGATCATCGACACTGGATTGGAGCTTGCGGGTTTCGCGAAGGCCGAGTTTCCAGCCCATGTTTCCGCGCCTGTCCGGATCGAGGATGGAGCATGGATCGGAGCGGGCGCAATCATCCTGCCGGGCGTTACCGTGGGCAGGAAATCGGTCGTGGGCGCCGGCAGCATCGTCAACCGGGATGTGCCGCCGCACTCGGTCGTGGCCGGCAATCCAGCCCGCGTGATCGGCAGGACAGATGAATAGAGTCGTGTCCGTGGTGGTGACTTGCCATAACCTCGAGCGTTACATCGGTGAGGCGATTGATTCCGTCTTTGGCCAGGACTATCCGGGCCCGGTGGAAATCCTCGTAGTCGACGATGCATCGACCGACGCCAGTGTCGCTATCATCCAGTCGCGCGATAGAGTCCGTTATCTGCCAACGCCGAAAAATATCGGCGTGCTGATGGCGACCGTTTTCGGCCTGCGCGCCGCATCCGGCGATCTGGTGTTCTTCCTCGATGGCGACGATGTGTGGCATCCGGACAAGCTGCGGCTGACGGTCGCGCGCTTCGAGGCGGATGCGGATCTGGGCCTGCTCACGCACGATCTGGAATACATCGATGGCGATGGCCGCGTCCTGGCGCGCGCCAGTCGCCCCGGCGCAGCGATGCGGGATGCTCGTGCTTCAGCGAACGACGATGCGATGATCCGCGATGGCATCCTGTTGCACTCCGATTACGTCTGGCTCGGCAGCGCGTACGCGATCCGTCGCTCGAAGATCGATGCCGAAGGTTTCTGTGTGTGGGCCGAACGCTTGCCCGATCCGTTCAACACCTATCAGGACTGGCCGCTGGCCTACTGGGCGGCGAGTCGGGAAGGCGCACGCATGGGCTATGTGCCGGCGAAGCTGTTCCAGTACCGCGTGCATGCAGCGAACTACAGCGGCGACGCCAGCGATGCCGACAAGGCGCTGCGCAACGTGCGTCGTACTCGCAACACGATGCTGGCGATCGAGCAGATTGCGATCGCAGCGCGACTTTCAGCGCCAGCGATGCGCGCAACCCGGCGCAAGCTGCGCTATTACGAGTGCCTGCTGGCCTTGTACGAAGGCCGTCGCATTGCGGCGTTACGTGGATTTTCCATGAGCCTGCCGTATCTTTTCGGCAGCACGGAAAATCCCGCGAAAGAATTCGCACGTTTCACCGGTGTGCAATTGCTGGGTCTGCGCGGTTTCATTTCGGTCAACAACCGGCTGCACCGTCGTGGAAACGTGCAGGCATGAGCGCCGGCGTACTTTACATCTCCTACGACGGCATGCTCGAACCGCTCGGCCAGTCGCAGGTGCTTGCGTATCTGGAACATCTTTGCACCAACCGTTCGATCCACCTCATCAGTTTCGAGAAGAAGGACGATTGGGCCGACGGCGCGAAGCGCGAAAAGATCGCGGCCCGTATCCGCGCCGCCGGCATCCACTGGCATCCGCGTCGTTATCACAAACGGCCATCCGCCCTGGCGACCGCATACGATATCGTCATCGGCACGTTCACTGCATTGTGGCTGACCCTGCGTTACCGGTTGCGCTTGCTGCACGCGCGCAGCGATGTCGCCGCGTTGATGGCGTGGGTCGTCAAGCGCCTGACTGGCGCGCGATTGCTATTTGATATGCGCGGCTTCTGGGCCGATGAACGCATGGACGGCGGCTTGTGGCCGCGTGATGGGCGGATGTATCGCGTGGCGAAGTGGTTCGAGCGCAGGTTCCTGTTGTCCGCCGATCACGTTGTTTCGCTCACGCATGCGGCGGTGCGCGTGATGGAAAGTTATCCATGGCTGCAAGGACGCATGCCACCAATCACGGTGATTCCGACATGCGCGAACCTCGCGCTGTTTCGGCCGATGGATATGCCGCGACCAGCGGGTTTCGTGCTCGGCCATGTCGGTTCCGCCGGTACGTGGCAACTGTTCGATGAAGTCGCTGCGTGTTTCGCCAGCCTGCATGCGATGCGCGATGACGCGCGGCTGCTGATCGTCAATCGCAACGAGCACGCCTGGATTCGCGAGCGCCTGGCGGCGGCCGGCATCACTCCGGAACTGTATGAGTTGATTGCCGTCGAGCACGACCAGGTGCCCGCGCAGATGGCGCGAGTCACGGCGGGCGTGTTCTTCAATGTTCCGGCGTTGTCCCGACAGGCGGCGGCGCCTACCAAGCTCGGTGAATTCCTCGGTTGCGGGATCCCATGCCTAAGCAATCGTGGTTACGGCGATGTGTCCGGGATTCTGGAAGACGAAGGCACAGGCATCGCTGTCGATGGCTTCGATGAGGAAGCCATGCGCGCCGGGTTGCGACGGTTGATTGTGCTGTGCGGACAAGCCGGGATTGCAGCGCGCTGCGTGGCCGTGGCGCGCAAATATTTTTCACTGGAAGAAGGCGTCGAAGCCTACGGAAAAGTTTATGCAGCCATCGAACAGCGGTAAACTTCCGGGAATGACGCCGTATCGCTGCTATCCATCGGACGAGTTGCACCCGGATATGCCAATGGCCGGGTATTCCACGGGCGACCATCAGGCTCCTGTGTCCGAGTTCATTGACACTACGCGAGTCAATGGATGAGCGGTTCGCGGAAGATCCTGGTGCTTTGTCCTTTTCCGCAAGGGGTGGCCGCGGGGCAGCGCCTGAAATACGAGCAGTATTTCCAGGACTGGGAAAGCAAAGGTTTCGACGTCACTGTGTCATCGTTCATGGATATGGCGATGTGGAAGATCGTTTACACGCACGGGCATATCCTTGAGAAGGCCATCGGGGTGTTGCGTGGACATTTGCGGCGGATCCGCGACCTCTTCCGCATCCACCGCTACCATATCGTCTATATCCACATGTGGGTGACTCCCTTGGGAACGTCGCTGTTCGAGCGGTTCGTCCGTGTGCTGGCCAGGAGGGTTGTCTACGATATCGAGGACAATTTGCTGCTCAAGCAAGGCAATGCAATCAATCCAGTGGCGAGGATGTTCGGGGGGCGTTCCAAGGCGCCTTATCTGATACGCACGTCGGATCATGTCATCACTAGTTCACCATTCCTCAACGACATCTGTCTGGAAGCCAACGAGCGCAAGCGCTGCACCTACATCTCGTCCTCGGTGGACTGCGACCGGTTTGTTCCGGTGAATCGGTATGTGAACGATCGGAGAATCACCATCGGCTGGACCGGAACGTTCAGCACCAGGCCCTATCTCGACCTGCTGCGCGAGGTGTTCCAGGAGCTCGCGCAGCGTTGCGACTTTCGCCTGCTCGTGATCGGGAATTTCGATTACGACTTGCCGGGCGTGGATATGCAGGTCATACGCTGGATTGAGGCAACGGAAGTCGCGGATCTGCAAGGCATCGACATCGGCGTTTATCCATTGCCTGAAGACGAATGGGTGTTCGGGAAAAGCGGCCTCAAGGCGATCCAGTACATGGCCTTCGGCCTGCCTGCCGTGGCGACCAATGTGGGGACAACGCCGCGGATCATTCGTCACATGGAGAACGGGTGGTTGGTCAGTTCGAATGAAGAATGGATCGTTGCCCTGGAAACCCTAGTCAACGATCCGGCGTTGCGTCGCCGTTTGGGCGAAGCTGCAAGAAAAACAGTTGTCGAAAATTATTCGGTCGAAGCGATCAAGTCGATCTATTCAAGCATTCTGGAATCGGTGGTCACGGCATGAGCAACAACACCAGGCAGCGGATCTACATAGCAGGTTGCGGCGGGATGCTGGGGGAGGCCTTCCACAAGGTGTTCTCGGCAGAGTACGAGTTGAGGTGCACCGACATCGACGTGAACGCCGAGTGGCTGTCGATGCTGGATTTCAGGGATCGTGACGCCTATCTGCGGGATGTCGGCGATTTCGCTCCGGACTACCTGTTCCATCTGGGTGCGCACACGAGCCTGGAATATTGCGAGACGCACCAGGACGATGCTTATTCGACCAATACGCTGGCGGTCGAAAACGCCGTGCAGATCGGTAACCGACTCGATATCCCGATGTTGTACATCAGCACGGCTGGCATCTTCGATGGGGAGCAGGAAACCTACGACGACTGGGATCAGCCGAAACCGCTGGGGGTCTATGCACGCAGCAAATACCTTGGCGAGCGATTCGTCGTGGAGAACGCTCGCCGCTATCTGGTTTGCCGGGCCGGATGGATGATGGGTGCGGGTCCGGCAAAGGACAAGAAATTCGTCGAGAAGCTGATGAAGCAGTTGAAGGATGGCGCGACCGAATTGTTCGTGGTCAACGACAAGCTGGGCACCCCGACCTACACGCATGATTTCGCGCGCAACGTGAAGCTCCTGCTACAGAAGGAATTCTGGGGTTTGTACAACATGGTCTGCGGAGGGGCGACAGGGCGTCTCGAAGTCGCGAACGAACTTGTCAGGATTCTGGGGCTGCAGGACACGGTAAATGTCGTGCCCGTCGATTCCGGGCATTGGAAGGAGATCTATTTCGCGGCGCGTCCACCATCCGAGCGCCTGGTGAACCGCAAACTCGATCTGCGCGGGGTGAATATCATGCGCGATTGGAGAATCTGCCTTGAGGAGTACATCCGCGAATACTACAAAGGGTACTTGAAGTAAGTCCTGCGTCAGTTGTCATGCAATGTCGCGGCGGTAGCTCTTGTTCCGGAAAATTCGAATCTTCTTGACGAACGGATTCGCGAGTGGCCAGTGTCGGCACGCCGTTAAACTTCGACCACGCATGCAAGAAATGGAAATAACACGATGTGTGGACTGACCGGATTCTGGCAGACATCGCCGACATCATCCGAGTCAATCGTTGCGATCACGCAGCGCATGGCCGATCGGATCGTCCATCGCGGCCCCGACGATGACGGAATCTGGTGCGATGCCGATGCGGGGATCGCACTGGGATTCCGGCGCCTGTCGATCCTCGATCTTTCGCCGGCCGGCCATCAGCCGATGGCGTCGGTCAGCGGACGCTACGTCGTTGTGTACAACGGCGAGATCTACAACCACCTTGCGTTGCGCGGCGAACTCGAAGCAGCAGGTGCAGCGCCAGCATGGCGCGGCCATTCGGATACCGAAACCCTGCTGGCGTGCATCGATGCCTGGGGACTCGAGCGCACGCTGGGTGCATGCGTTGGCATGTTCGCACTGGCGCTGTGGGATCGCGCGGAGCGCGCTCTGTCGCTGGCGCGCGACCGGTTCGGCGAGAAACCGCTGTACTACGGCTGGCAGGGCGAGACTTTCCTGTTCGGTTCGGAACTGAAGGCGATGCGCGCGCATCCGGTGTTCAACGCCGCCATCGATCGTGGCGCACTCGCACTGCTGTTGCGGCACAACTACATTCCGGCGCCGTATTCGATTTATCGCGGCATTCGCAAGCTGCCCGCCGGTACATGGCTGCGGCTCGCGGCGGGACAACGCGAGGCCAAACCGGCAGCCTATTGGTCGCTGGCCGAGGTCGCCGAGCGCGGCGTGGGCAATCCGTTCGAGGGCAGCGAATCCGAAGCGCTGGATGAGCTGGAACGACTTCTCGGCAATGCCGTTCGCGGGCAGATGGTCGCCGATGTGCCGCTCGGCGCGTTGCTGTCCGGCGGCATCGATTCGTCCACGATCGCCGCGTTGATGCAGGCCAACAGCTCGCGGCCGGTACGGACGTTCACCATCGGCTTCGAAGATCAGGCGCACGACGAAGCGACCCATGCGCGTGCGGTCGCCGCGCATCTGGGTACCGAACACACCGAACTTCGCCTCGGCGCCGGCGATGCGTTGGGGCTGATTCCGCGGATGCCGGCGATGTACGACGAACCGTTCGCGGATTCATCGCAATTGCCGACCCATCTGGTCATGCAGCTCGCACGGCAAAACGTGACGGTTGCGCTGTCCGGCGATGCCGGCGATGAATTGTTCGGCGGTTACAACCGTTATTTCCTTGGCCCGAAGGTGTGGCGTTCGATCGCCTGGATGCCAAGGCTGCCGCGCCGGGCGCTGGGCGCGGCGCTGATGGCATTGCCGGTCCACGCAGTGAACCGAGTGGCCGGCCCGTTGGCGCAGCGGATGGATATCAGCTTGCTCGGCGACAAGTTGCACAAACTCGGGTTGCGCATGCGCACGGTGCGCAGCCTGGACGATCTGTACGTGGCGCTGGTGACGGAGTGGCCACGAGCGGAGCGCATCGTCATCGACGGCAGCATTCCGTGCAACCTGCTCGACGACAGGGTCTGCTGGCCGGCACTGTCCGACCCGGTCGCGCGAATGATGGCGATGGATGCGCTGACTTATCTGACCGACGATATTCTGGTCAAGGTTGATCGGGCGTCGATGGCGGTATCGCTGGAGACCCGGGCGCCGTTCCTGGATCGCGATGTCGTCGAATTCGGCTGGAGCCTGCCGATGTCGATGAAGATGCGCAATGGCAGGGGCAAATGGATCTTGCGACGCCTGCTCGATCGCCATGTGCCGCGCGAATTGGTCGAACGTCCGAAGATGGGCTTCGGGATACCGCTGGACGCCTGGTTGCGCGGGCCTTTGCGCGAGTGGGCCGAGAACCTGCTTTCCGTGGAGCGGCTGCGGCGCGAAGGATTTCTCGACCCGGCACCGATCCGTGCAACATGGGAACGGCACGTGCGCGGCAAGGGTGCGTTCGGTTATCGGCTGTGGTCGGTGTTGATGTTCCAGGCCTGGCTGGAGCAGCAGGAAGGATGCTGATGGCGTTCTATCGCCTGCCGTTTCCGCCGCCGCCGCCATGTCGCCGCGGTTACAATGACCGCGCTGCAGATCCGCAGCATGCGAACAGTCGATGATCAAATCCGCCCAATCGCGTTTTGGCCGCCCGTTGCTGGCCGTCTGGTTGTTCCTGGCGGCAATTCCGTTCGGCTTGATCGTTTTCAGGTCCGGCGATTACATCGCCATGTCCGGTCATGGCATCACTTCCACCGACATCGTGCGCGATTATCTGTATGCGGTGGTCTGGGGCATCGTGTTGTTCGCGGTTGTTGCCGTGCTGCCGGCCAATTCCCGGGAACGCAAGGCCTTGCTCCTGCTTTGGCTGGTGAAGCTCATCGTCACGCTTGGCGTGATGTTGCCCTACGAACAGATCTATTGCGGGGATGCCTGCGGTTACCATCGTTTTGGCTTGCAAGCGCAGGCTTGGTGGCCCGCGATGACCGATTTTTTCGGTGCGCCAGGATTCGGCAACGGCTCCGCGAACATGGTGGTGTTCGTGCATTGGCACGCCATCCTGATTTCGCAGTCCTACCATGTGATGAAGGTCACCTGGTCGTTGCTCGGATTCGTCGCGATTTATCTGATCTATCGCGCTGCGACGTTTTACCTTGGCAAGCGCGATGCCCGCGTGCTGTACCTGCTGGGGCTGTTTCCAGGCATCCTGTTCTGGAGCTCGACCCTCGGCAAGGATCCGCTGACACTGCTCGGGATCGCGACCTATGCATTGGGCGTGGCGGGATGGTATCGGCAGCGACGCTTGCGCTGGCTCGTCGTGTTGTTCGCCGGTTTGCTGTTCGCGGCCAGCATGCGTGTCTGGCTGGGCGCAATTTTCCTGCTGCCGCTGGTGCTGCTGATGCTGCGCGATGCGAACTGGGTGCGGCGCATCGTGATCGGCGGTATCGCGATCGTGGCCTTTGCATTCGCGTTCAGCCTGTCGCTGGACAAGTTCCATATCGACTCGGCGCAGGAAGCGGTCACGCAGACCAATTACATTTCGCAAAGCTGGGCCTCCGGCGGCAGCGCGCAAAAAATCGCGGGCGGCCTCAATTCGTTCGGCGACATCATGCTGTTCATGCCGATCGGCATGTTCTCGGCGTTGTTCCGGCCGCTGCCTGGCGAAATCGGTTCGGGGTTCGGATTCCTCGCTTCGATCGAGAACGTGTGTCTGTTGTGGCTGCTTGGCGTGGTCGTCGTACGCGCGCGATGGCGCAGGCTGTCCAGGGATCCGCTGTTGCTATGGGCCGCGCTGCTGGTACTGACGTGGTCATCCGTCTACGGCATAGCCTCCTATCAGAATCTGGGTACGGCAGTGCGGTTCAAGCTGCAGATCGAGCCGATATTGCTGCTGCTGCTGGCGCGGCTGGCGCAACGCAGGCCCGAGCCGGTCCCGGATGGCGACTGGCGCAAGCGTCGTGCGCCGAGCCGCGCCGGCATTCGACACGAGATGCCGCAGCAATGAGTCGCGGATGCGCTGCAATGTCCGACTTGATCGGCTAACATCCCCGTTTTGCGCACCCCCTGCACCCAATGCCCATGATCACCCTGGAAAAACCGATGCTGGATGCGAGGGAATACCAGTCCCGCGCCCCGACTCATGGAAACGAAGGCAAGTGCATCTTCACGGTCGATGTCGAGGATTGGTTCCACATCCTGGCTCTTCCCAGAATGCCCGACGTTTCCGAGTGGAACACCCTTCCTTCCTGCGTCAGCAGGAATTTTCACGCGATGCTGGAGATCTTCCGCGACAGGCAAGTACAGGTGACGTGTTTCTTCCTTGGCTGGGTGGCAGAACGATTTCCCGAACTCGTGAAAGCAGCAGTGGAGCAGGGCCACGAGATAGCATCACACGGCTACTCGCATACGCTGGTTTACCAGATGACGCCTGCGCAGTTTCTGGCCGACATCAGCAAGTCGAAGCGGATCATCGAGGATATTGCGGGGATGCCGGTCATTGGATACCGCGCGCCCGGTTTTTCCGTCACCCAGGACACGCCATGGTTTTTCGAGCAGCTCGCGCAGGCTGGCTATCGGTTCGACTCATCGGTCTTTCCAGGGCCACGTCAACATGGCGGCCTCATCGCGGGGAACCGTCACCCGAGTTCGGTTGAAACGGCGCATGGCCGCATCGAGGAATTTCCTATTTCCGTCGCGAGCATGCTGGGGCGGCCCACGTGCTTCTTCGGGGGCGGCTACCTGCGATTGGCGCCCTATGGGTTGATCAAGAGGATGAGCAAGCGCGTTCTCGGCGAGGGCAGGCCGGTTATTTTCTACGTCCATCCGAGGGAGATCGATCCCGCGCACCCGCGGATGGCGATGAACCCTGTGCGTCGGTTCAAGTCCTACGTCAATCTGGACACGACGCGCCGCAAGATCGAGCAACTGCTGAAGGATTTTTCCTTCACGACATTCAACGCCCTGCTGTCGCAGCGCGAGTCATCAGGAGTGCATTGATGCCGGTTTCGAAGGTTTCGACTTTTTTCGATCGTTATGCGCACGATTTCGACGCCATCTACGGAAATCGCAACGGGCCCGTCAACACGGTCGTGAACAAGCTGTTTCGCCGCAGCATGGCGCTCCGTTACCGAATGACGATCGAGGGCTGCAATCCAATTGCGGGCCGCACGGTGCTGGATATCGGCTGCGGTCCCGGGCATTACGCGATCGCTTTGGCCAAGCAAGGCGCTGGCGAAGTGCTGGGGATCGATTTTGCCGATGGCATGCTGGAGGTGGCGCGCGAGAGTGCGGCGCGGCAAGGCGTCGGGAAGGCCTGCCGATTTGAAAAAAGGGATTTTCTCGACGGTACGTTCGATGGGAAATTCGACTACGTGATCGCAATGGGTTTCATGGACTACATCGCGGATCCGTCGAGCATGATCAGGAAGGCGCTTTCTATGACCAACGATCGTGCATTTTTCAGCTTCCCGTTGCGCGATGGCATCATGGGCTGGCAGCGAAAAATGCGCTACCGCTCGCGTTGCGAACTGTATTTGTACACCGAAAAGCAAGTGCTGGATCTGTTCTCTGGCCTGGGTTGCAGGAAGTTGCATGCCGAGAAGATCGCCAGGGATCTTTTTGTTGAAGTGGATATGAAACGCAGTTGACCAGAGAACGGATATTTCCTGATCGGGGTTCATGTGGCGAGAGTGCTTCAGATATGCAACACGGATTTCTACCTGTCCAGATTTCTCAGGCCGCTGGTGCTGGAGTTGGTCGCGCAAGGCCACGAGGTAGAGTGTGTCTGCGAAGGTGACGACATCGATCGCGCCGCTTTTGGCGCGGGTGTCGTCTTCCATGACTTCAAATATCCCCGTACAGGCTCGCTTTGGCAGTTCGCCGCGAGGATTCGCCAGATGCGACTGCTGATCCGTGCCGGGCGTTACGACTGCATCGATAGCCACAATCGAAATGCAAGCATCGTCGGCAGGATCGCCGCCTGGCTGGAACGAGTGCCGTTGAAGATCTATACGGCGCACGGTTTTTATTTCCACGACGACCAGAAGCCATTCAAGCGGAAGGCGACGATCCTGCTCGAGTCGCTGCTTGCGCGGATAACGGATTACACCTTGAGCCAGAGCCGGGAAGACGTTGAATTCGTCACGCGAAGGGGAATGGTTCCTGCGTCCCGCATCGAATATATCGGCAACGGGATTGATACCGTGCGCTTCGCTCGATCGAAAGATCGCGTTGAGGTGGAGCATGCACTTGGGCTGCAACTCGGCAGATTCAGGGTTTGTTCTACCGGTCGGCTGGTCAAAGGCAAGGGATTTGCCGACCTATTGGAGGCTTTTTCCGAGTTTCACCGTACCGTACCTGAATCGGAATTGTTGATCATCGGCGGAAACATCACCCAGGATATTTCCCCGTTTCAGCATGAATTCCAGCAGCTTGTGGCTGCCCTTGGTCTGGAGGACAGTGTGAGCGTTACCGGGATGACGGAGCGAGTCGAGGATTATCTCGCGGCCAGCGATCTGTTTGTCTTGCCGTCCTATCGCGAAGGCTTGCCGCGCTCGCTGCTGGAAGCGATGTCGATGGGAGTGTGTGCGCTGGCGACCAATATCCGCGGATGCCGGGAAGCCATCCGCGATGGCGAAACCGGATTCCTTTTCGAGCCAAGAGACAAGGCAAGGCTCACGGTTCTGATGAAGCGGCTCTTCGATTCTCCGGAACTGCGTTCACGGATCGCGGACAACGGTCGCGAGTTGGTCAAATCCAGATTCAATGAGCCACGATACGTGGGCATCCAGGTATCCGCCATCAATCGCATGCTCGGAAATCTCGGCGAACCATGACAAATTCCCCTCAGCAGGTTCGTGGCCATCTCCATTTTCCACCGTTGACGCGTGGCACTCTATTGCGATTAGAATCGTCTGATCGCCCCCAACAATATCTTCCAAGCCGATGGCCTTGAATCGAACTCGTGGCTATCATTTCAACTAGCGCGGAGCGCGCAATCGTCGAGTTCGGACTTTCGGCGCTGATCAGCGTGCTGCTGTTGTGGGTGCTGCATCCGATCGCACGCAAGTTCGGGTTGCTCGATCACCCCAGTGGCCGCAAGGACCACGACGAACCGACCGCCACCATCGGCGGGCTGGCAATGGCCGGCGCGATCTTCGTGGTGATGGGATCGTTCATGGCGCTGTCTCCGGCGTCGGTGGCCTTCATGTTCGCGACGGGGCTGCTGGTACTGATCGGCGTGCTCGACGACCGCTACGACCTGCGCTGGTGGTTCCGGATGTCGGCACAGTGCATCGCGGTGCTGGTAATGGTCTACGGCGGCGGATTGCGGATCGAACACGTCGGTCCGCTGCTCGGGGTGGAGTCGACCGGCCTCGGCGTGCTGTCGGTGCCGTTCACCATGTTCGCGACCGTCGGCGTGATCAACGCGATCAACATGACCGACGGCGTGGACGGCCTGGCCGGTTCGATCAGCCTCGCGGCGCTGTGCATGCTCGATGCCGCCGCGATCTATTCCGGCAACGACGTCCTCGCCGAGCGGTTGGCGGTGTTTGCCGGCGCTGTCTTCGGCTTCCTGCTGATGAACATGCGCTTTCCATGGCAGCCGCGTGCGCGTGTGTTCATGGGCGATGCCGGCAGCGCCCTGCTCGGATTCACGATCGCCTGGGGTTCGTTCCGGCTGACCCAGAACTGGTCGCATCCGGTTACGCCGATCCTCGCGCCGTGGCTGCTGGCGACGCCGCTGATCGATTGCGTGAGCCTGACCGCGCGGCGTTTGTCGCGAGGGCAATCGCCGTTCCGTGCCGACCGCGGACACATGCACCACCTGTTGCTGGACGCCGGATTCACCCCGACGCAACTGACCGTGACCCTGACCTCAATCAACCTCTTGCTCGGCCTGGGCGCCGCGATCGCACTGAAACTCAAGCTGCCGCAGCCCTTGCTGGTGCTGGGTTTTGTCGCGCTCTGCCTGTGGTATTTCTGGTTGACCGCGCGGCGCGAACGCGCGGTCGCCGCATTCGCGCGGCTGGGTCGGTTGCTGACATGGCTGCGGCTCAAACCGCGAAGCGACGCGCACGCGTGACGTCGTTTGGATCGCGCACTGCGCATTCGTACCCGTCTCGCCGGTGCGGTTCGGCTTGACCGCCATGCAGCGCGCCGCTTATGCTGCGCGCCCTCGCGGTACAATCACCGCGGTCTTCATGGGCGGTTAGCTCAGCGGTAGAGCACTGCTTTCACACGGCAGGGGTCACAGGTTCAAGCCCTGTACCGCCCACCATATAAATCAACGGCTTCGGCCGTTTTTGATGTGCATGGAGGCACGAATGCCGCAAGCGCATGGATGCGCAGGAGCGGCGATATGCCTTATTCGAGTTGCGCTTTGGCGAATTCCTGGTCGAGCCGCTCCATCGCGTCGAGTGGCTTGAGTTTTGTGGCTTTTTCAAACGCGGCGGCCGCCGCGTCCTCCTGCTTCGCGCCGTGCAGCAACAGCAGCATGTTGGCGTGCTCGACATGCGCGATCGGCGAATTCGGAGTGAGCTTGAGCGCGGTCTTGATGTGCGTTTCCGCCGCAGATGCCTTCGCGCCGTAGGTCAGTCCGCCCAGCATCGCGCCGACCTTATTGATGATCTCCGCGTGGAAAATCGCCATGGCGGTATGCGCCTCGGCATGCTTGGGTGCGAGTTCGATGGTCGCGTCCAGCGCAGCTTTCACCTTGCCTGCCAGGCCCATCGATAGCGCCTTGCCGATGCTGATGCCCTGGCTGTAGCGGCCGAGCGCGAACGCACGTCGGTAGTGCGAATTGGCTTCGTCGGGCAGGGCGGCGATGGCTTTCTCGGCAAGCTCGGCGGCTTTCTCGAATCGGCGCAGGCGTTCGGCTTCGTCTTCGACCAGATACGTCGCATGGATACCCAGCGCCTTGACCGCGACCGATGCGCCCAGCGGACCGAGTCCTTCGCCGAGCGTGAATGCGTGCTGGAAATCGCCGCGATGGAAAGCGCGCCAGGCTTCCTGCAGGGTCTCTGCAAGCTTGGCCGCATCCAGTCCCTTCGGCGGTTTGGCGAGCGCCTTGAGCAAGGCCGTCGCACGCTTGGCGTCAGGATACGGCTCGCAATCGCCTGCGTGCA